>CACXDF010000229.1 GCA_902766325.1 uncultured Eubacteriales bacterium
AGGACGACTTCGCTTTCTTTATCGACGGATCGAATACCTTCCAAACATCCCACGGAAGCAACGCCGCCGCCGATGATAACGTATTTTTTCATGTTATCTCTCCTCATATACGATTGCCTTATTGGGGCACCCTTTTACGCAAGACGGCTCCCCAAAAGAATTATTTACGCACAATTCGCACTTTTGCGCCGCAGTGCCGTCCATAGAGGGCATGACGGCTCCGTACGGACAAAGCAGAACGCACGTGAAGCACCCGACGCACTTTGTTTTGTCGATGGTGACGACGCCGTTTTCTTTGTGCAACGCGCCCGAAATACAGCCTTTGACGCAGAGCGGGTCTTGGCAATGCCGGCAAGATACGGCGTAGGTTATTTTTCCGCTTTCCTCTACGCGGATTCGAGAAGAAAGAGGTTTGTTTTTCAGCGCTTTTACTATATTTGTTACGCCTGAATTTGCGTACGTGCAGTTGTATTCGCAAAGGTGACAACCGAGGCACCACTCTTCGCGGACGTATATTCTTTTCATATCATTCTCCCGCGTGGGCGACGCCCAGTATTTCCAATTCTTTCTCGTTGAGTCCGATGCCGCGGAGCATAAGGCGGTTGCCTTTCAGCGCTTCGATAGAGTTGATGCCCATGCCGCCCATAAGTTCTTTGATCTCGTGCCGCCAGGCGTTCATCAGATTGACGAGGCGTTCTTTTCCGATCTCGGGATTAAGCCGTTTGACAAGGTCGGGCCTTTGGGTCGCGATACCCCAGTTGCATTTACCGGTCTGGCATGTACGACAAAGATGACAGCCGAGAGCAAGAAGAGCCGCCGTGGCGATATAACAGGCATCCGCGCCGAGCGCGATAGCTTTGACTACGTCCGCCGCCGAACGGATACTACCGCCGACCACCAAAGAGACGTTATTTCTGATCCCTTCGTCGCGTAGCCTTTTATCGACGGCCGCAAGAGCAAGTTCGATCGGAATGCCCACGTTGTCGCGTATCCGGGTGGGCGCCGCGCCGGTGCCGCCGCGGAATCCGTCGATGGCGATGATATCCGCGCCGCTTCTTGCAATGCCCGAAGCAATGGCCGCGATGTTATGGACGGCCGCGACTTTGACGATGACGGGTTTTTTATAAGCCGTGGCTTCTTTTAAAGAATACACCAGTTGTCTGAGGTCTTCGATGGAATAAATATCGTGATGAGGCGCCGGAGAGATGGCGTCGCTGCCTTCGGGGATCATCCTTGTTTTCGATACGTCGCCGACGATCTTCGTCCCGGGTAGGTGCCCGCCGATACCCGGTTTCGCTCCTTGACCCATCTTGATCTCGATGGCCGCGCCGGCGGTCAGATACTTTTCGTGCACGCCGAATCTGCCGGACGCAACTTGTACGATGGTGTGTTCTCCATAGGCGTAAAAGTCTTCGTGCAGACCGCCTTCGCCCGTGTTGTAGCAGATACCCAGTTCCGTCGCCGCCGTTGCGAGCGACTTATGCGCGTTATAACTGATAGAGCCGTAACTCATCGCCGAAAACATGATCGGCATGGAAAGGGGTATTTGCGGAGTAAGATTATTTTTTATATTGCCGTTCTCGTCGCGTTCGATGGCGGAAGGTTTTTTACCCAAGAACACTTTCGTCTCCATCGGTTCCCGGAGCGGGTCGATGGACGGATTAGTCACTTGGGAGGCGTTGATAAGAAGTTTATCCCAGTAGACCGGGAGAGGATTCGGATTGCCCATAGAAGAGAGCAAAACGCCGCCGGAGGACGCCTGCTTATAGATCTCTTTGATGGATTGATCGGACCAGTTGGCGTTTTCTCTCAGACGGCAATCGCTTTTTACGATCTTAAGCGCGTGCGTCGGACATAAAGAGACGCACCGTTGGCAATTAACGCACTTGCTTTCGTCGGACAGCATGATATGCCCTTCGGCGTCGAAAGAGTGCACTTCGTTACTGCATTGTCTCTCGCATACTCTGCACGCGATGCAACGGTTTTGATTGCGGATCACTTCGAATTCCGGATAGATATAGTCGATAGCCATCAGAATTTACCCTCCTGTACTTTAACGATGACGGGTTCTCCGCCCATGGGCGCATAAATGTTTTTTGCGCGCGGTTCCATAGCCCGTATAGCCGCTTCTTCGCTCGCGATAAAAACTTTATCTTCGTATTCTCCTGTTACCATCGAACGAAGTTTCAGACGGTCGTTCAGCGCCATCATACCGCCGGTAAAACCGAGCACGATGGAAAAGGGCCCCGTGACGAGCAGACCGGAAAAGACCGTTCTCAGATAAGTCAGTTTTTCTCTTTCGGCAAGCGGTTTTTTTTCGATGACGGACCAGAAGGGCGCCGCGATAACGTCGGCCGTTTCTTCAAGAGTAAGACCTTGTTTCCGTAAAAGATAGTCGGCGATATACGTGATGACCTCGGTGTCGGTCTGTAGATTGCACTTATAACCGTACATTTCGATAAAGCGGCGATTGGCGTCGTAAGAAGAAATTTCTCCGTTATGCACCACCGTATAGTCGAGCAGGCCGAACGGATGCGCGCCGCCCCACCAGCCGGGCGTGTTGGTCGGGTACCTTCCGTGCGCCGTCCAAAGATAGCCTTCGTATTCTTCCAGACGATAAAACCTGCCTACGTCCTCGGGGTAGCCCACCGCTTTGAAAGCGCCCATGTTTTTACCCGAAGAAAAGACGTACGCGCCCTTTATGAACGTATTGATATGGTTTACCACGCGTACGACGTATTCTTTTTCGTCCAACTGCATAGAACGAAGTACGGACGCGAGGGGAGATACGAAATAGCGCCAAATAAGAGGCTCGTCGGTGATCTCGGGGATGGTACGCGTAGGGATGGGCTCGGCAAAGACCACCTCGAAGCGATCTTTCAGATACCGCGCGCATTCTTCCTGACTCGTTTTCGAGTCGAAAAACAAGTGGAGCGCGTATTGGTCTTTATACTCGGGATAAATGCCGTACGCGGCGAAACCGCCGCCGAGACCGTTGCTCCTGTCGTGCATCGGGATCATGCTTTTGATGATGCTTTCGCCCGACATCTTTTTGCCTTCGCGAGAGATAACGGCGGATATCGCGCATCCGGACGGGATCCTCACTTCACCTTCTTTCAACATAGGGCCACCTCGTTTTTTGTAATAAAAAAAGCGCTCACCGCAGGAATAACCTGCAATGAACGCCTTTGCTCATTTCTGTTTTTCATTCTACGACCTAAAAAAACGAATGTCAAACATTTTTTCGACATTTGGCAAAAAAATATCTTACGGTCTTTTTTTTAAACAAAAACACGCCGAAAAAAAATTATGAAAAAATTTTGTGAAATCTGTTGACAACGGATTTTGAAAGGCGTAAGATGAAGACGTAATGAAAAGGCAACGGCGTCTTTGAGGTAACTCGAAGGCGCTTTTTTCATTATTATAACGCGATCGCGGAGTTATCCGCAAAAACAAAAAGGTAAGGGCAAGGGCGTCCGTATGCAGGATCCCTTGCCCTTAATTTTATAAAAAAGGAGAAATGAAAAATGCAAACCGTAACAGAATTATTCGGCAGTAACGTGTTCGACGACAGAGTAATGAAAGCCAATCTTTCGGCGAAGGTATATCAATCGCTGAAAAAGACCATCGACGAAGGGAAACCCCTCGATCTGTCCGTAGCCAACGCCGTCGCGACCGCGATGAAGGACTGGGCCCTCTCGAAAGGCGCCACCCACTTCACCCATTGGTTCCAACCGCTTACCGGCATTACGGCGGAAAAGCACGATTCGTTTATTTCTCCCGCGCCCGACGGTAGAGTGATCATGGAGTTTTCGGGCAAAGAGCTCATCCAAGGCGAACCGGATGCGTCCAGCTTTCCTTCCGGCGGTATCCGCGCCACCTTCGAAGCGCGCGGCTATACGGCCTGGGACCCGACCTCTTATGCGTTCATTAAAGGTAAGACTCTTTGTATCCCCACCGCGTTCTGTAGCTACGGAGGAGAAGCGCTGGACAAAAAGACGCCCTTACTTCGTTCTATGGAAGCGCTAAACACCCAAGCGATGCGTATCCTGAAGCTGTTCGGTAAAGACGACGTCAAGTGCGTTCGAACCTCGGTCGGCCCGGAGCAGGAATACTTTTTGGTGGATAAGGCGATGTTTGAAAAGCGCCGCGACCTGGTTTGCTGCGGACGGACTCTATTCGGAGCCAAACCCCCGAAAGGACAAGAGATGGAAGACCACTATTTCGGTACCATCAAGCCCCGCGTGGCTGCTTTCATGGCCGAACTGAACGAAGAACTCTGGAAGCTCGGCGTGCTGGCCAAGACGGAACATAACGAAGTCGCTCCCGCGCAACACGAACTTGCTCCCATCTATACGACGACCAACGTCGCGTGCGACCATAACCAACTTATGATGGAGATCATGCAAAGGATCGCCACCAAGCACGGTCTTGCCTGTCTGCT
This sequence comes from uncultured Eubacteriales bacterium, assembly GCA_902766325.1. GTDB lineage: Bacteria > Bacillota > Clostridia > Christensenellales > DTU072 > CAG-1782. The sequence goes on from CACXDF010000229.1 coordinate 4,445, forward strand.
TCACGAAAAACCTTTTGCCGGCGTCAACGGCAGCGGTAAGCATAATAACTGGTCTATGGCGACCGATACCGGCGTCAATCTGCTTTCGCCCGGAGATACGCCGCACGAGAACGCGCAATTCCTGTTGTTCTTATGCGCCGTCATCAAAGCGGTGGACGACTATCAAGACCTTTTGCGTATCTCGGTTGCCACCGCGGGCAACGACCACAGACTGGGCGCCAACGAAGCGCCTCCGGCGGTCGTATCCATTTTCCTCGGCGACGAACTGACTGCCATTTTGGAAGCTATCGAAAAGGATCTTCCTTATGCCGGTAAAGAAAAAACGACGCTGAAACTGGGAGTAGACGTTCTTCCGAAGTTCCCGCGCGACACGACCGATCGCAACCGTACTTCGCCGTTCGCTTTCACGGGCAACAAGTTCGAGTTCCGTATGCTCGGTTCGGCCAACAGTATTTCCTGTACCAATATCATGCTGAACAGCGCGGTGGCGGAATCGTTGAAGACGTACGCCGATCGTTTGGAAAAAGCGGAAGACTTTTCTTCGGCGCTCCACGATATGATCAAAAAAACCATCAAGGATCACAAGCGTATCCTTTTTAACGGTAACGGCTACGACGACAAGTGGATCAAAGAGGCGGAAAAGAGAGGATTGTGCAACTATCGTACCACGCCCGACTGCATGCCGCACCTGCTTGACAAAAAGAACGTCGATATGTTGACTTCTCATAAGGTCTTTACTGAGAAGGAACTGGAATCCCGTTGCGAGATCATGCTCGATAACTATTGTAAGACGGTAGTGATCGAAGCCAATACGATGAGCGATATGGTCAGAAAGCAAATTTTGCCCGCCGTGGAAAAGTACCTCGGAGAAGTCAGTAAGACGTCCGTCTATAAACAACAATTCGTACCTACCGTATCTTGCGCGTATGAGAAAGAAACCGTCCTGAGGTTGTCCGCGCTGACCGAGTCCATCTTCCTTTCCTGCAAAGAACTGGAAGAAGCGGTGATCCGTCTTGCCGAATGCAAAAACACGATCGAAGAAAGCTATGCGATAAGAGATACCGTTCTCGGAAAGATGAGCGCGCTCAGGGTCGCCGTGGACGAAGCTGAGACGATGACCGCCGAAGAATACTGGCCCTTCCCGTCGTATTGCGACCTCTTGTTCGGCGTCAGATAAAACACACCCATACCTTAACGATAAAGTAAGGAATGGAAATGCCCGTAAACGTCCGTAGACGTTTGGGGTAGGGGGCTTTTATTGCCCCGTATAATAAGGAGAAATATATTATGACAATAGAATTTTGGTATTTGATAGGAGCGGCCCTCGTCTTCTTTATGCAGGCAGGGTTCGCAATGGTAGAAACAGGCTTTACCCGCGCGAAGAACGCCGGAAACATCATCATGAAAAACTTGATGGACTTCTGTATCGGAACCGTGGTGTTTATGTTGCTCGGTTTTGGCTTAATGATGGGAGAGGATGCCCTTGCGGGTCTTGTCGGTATCCCGAACATGGATCTGTTTGCACATTTTGCCGATTTTATCGAAAGTCCTGCCGACGGCTTTACCGGTGCGTCTACCTTCGTCTTTAACCTCGTGTTCTGCGCGACGGCGGCGACCATTGTTTCCGGATCCATGGCGGAAAGAACGAAGTTCTCTTCCTACTGCATTTATTCGGCCGTTATCTCTTTGGTAGTGTATCCCATCGAAGCGCACTGGATATGGGGCGGTGGATGGCTGTCTCGGCTCGGATTTCACGATTTCGCAGGATCGGCGGCCATCCATATGGTAGGCGGTATCGCGGCTCTTATCGGCGCGATCATCCTCGGACCCCGTATGGGTAAGTACGTTCGTAACGAAGAAGGAAAGGTAACGAAGGTCAACGCTATCCCCGGGCATAACATACCTATCGGCGCGCTCGGCGCGTTCATCCTTTGGTTCGGTTGGTACGGCTTTAACGGCGCCGCGGCGACTTCTACGAGCGAGCTTGCTACCATCTTCCTTACCACCACGATCGCACCGGCAGTTGCCACCGTCGTTACCATGGTCTTTACCTGGATCAAGAACGGCAAACCCGACGTGTCCATGTGTATCAATGCGTGCTTGGCGGGCCTTGTCGGTATTACCGCGGGGTGTAACGCTTTGGACGCCATCGGCGCGACCGTCGTCGGCATCGTCTCCGGTATCCTCGTTGTCCTCGTCGTCGAAGGTCTTGACCTGAAACTCCACATCGACGATCCCGTCGGCGCGGTAGGCGTACATATGGCGAATGGTATTTGGGGTACGATCGCCGTAGGACTCTTAGCCAACCCCGCCGCTCCGGCAGGACTTCACGGTTTGTTTTATACGGGCGAGTGGAGACAGCTCGGCGTTCAGCTCCTCGGCGTCGTCACCGTCGGCGCTTATACCGTCGCCTTGATGGTAGGTTGCTTCCTCCTTATTAAAAAGACGGTCGGACTTCGCGTCAGTAAAGAAGAGGAGATCAAGGGCTTGGATAAGACCGAACACGGACTTCCTTCCGCTTATGCCGGATTCGCTTTTGCGGGTAACGTCGCTTATGAAGGCGTAGTCGAAGAAGGACCTGTCGTTACCGGCACGATCCCCGTTGCGGACGCTATCCCGGTCGTAGAAAAACCCGCTCCGGTCAAAGAAGCCGCCGCCGTCAAGAAGACGAAAGCAAGCGACGAACCGAAGTTTACCAAGGTGGAGATCATCTTCAAAGAAGAACGTTTGTACGCTTTGAAAGAAGCGATGGCAAAACTCGGCATTACCGGTATGACCGTCTCCCACGTTATGGGCTACGGACAGCAGCAGGGCAAGCCGGAGTACTACCGTGGCGTTGCGGTCGAGACCAGTCTGCTCCCCAAGGTGCAGGTCGATATCGTCGTCAGTAAGATCCCGGTACGCGAAGTGATCGAGACGGCAAAGAAGGTATTATACACCGGACATATCGGCGACGGAAAGATCTTTGTGTACGACGTGGAAAACGTTATTAAGGTCCGTACCGGAGAAGAAGGGTACGACGCATTGCAAGACGTAGAGTAAAAAAAACGTTATGAGGGCGTTTTCCGAAAGAGGCGTAAAAGCCGGACGGTCGGGAACTTGGACGAAAGGAATGTTTGCATAAGCGCAAAGCGTTCCTTTCGTTCAAACCTTATTTCGTTTATTAAAAAACAGGAGTAAGTTATGTGTGGGATTATGGCATACTGCGGCGAGGACGCAGACAGAAAAGAATTTGAAGCGTGCTTTGCGGCGACGAAGAGCCGCGGGCCGGACGATACGCGCGTGATCGACGTAAAGAGCGGAACGCTCGGCTTTCATCGTTTGGCGATCATGGGCCTGACCGAAAAAGGAATGCAACCTTTTTCGCGCGACGGAAGTTACGTTGTTTGCAACGGAGAGCTGTATGGTTTTGCCGCCGAAAAGGAGACGTTGAAAAAGAAAGGATATACTTTTGAAAGTGACTCCGACTGCGAGATCATTCTGCCGATGTACTTTGAGTACGGTTTGGATATGTTCAAGCGCTTGGACGCGGAATTCGCGATGGTGATCTACGACGGAAGGTCGGACGAATTTATCGCCGCCCGCGACCCCATCGGTATTCGTCCGCTTTATTACGGTTACGACCGTAAAGGTTCGATCGTCTTTGCCAGCGAAGCGAAAAACATGGTCGGACTCTGCGACGTTATTTTGCCGTTCCCGCCCGGCTGCTATTATAAAGCCGGCTCTTTCGTCCGTTATTCCGATATTGCCGAAGTCGACTCTTTTACGAGCGACGATCTCGCTACGGTGTGTAAAAAAATTCACGATAAACTGGAAAAAGGCGTCCATAAACGTCTTATCGCGGATGCCAAAGTCGGGTTTTTGCTTTCCGGCGGACTTGATTCGTCCTTAGTATGCGCCATTGCGCAGAAGGCGAGTAAAAAGCCCATTCGCACCTTTGCCATCGGGATGCGAAAGGACGCCATCGACCTGAAATACGCGCGGGAAGTCGCCGATTTTATCGGCAGCGACCACACCGAAGTGTATATGACGAAGGAAGAAGTCTTATCGTCTTTGGAAGACGTTATCCATCTGCTTGGGACTTTCGATATCACGACCATTCGCGCAAGTATGGGTATGTATCTTCTTTGTAAGTACATTCATGAAAAGACCGATGTAAGAGTGCTTCTTACCGGAGAGATCTCCGACGAATTGTTCGGCTATAAGTATACCGACTTTGCTCCTACGCCGGAAGAGTTTCAGAAAGAAAGTGAAAAGAGGGTGCGGGAGCTCCATATGTACGACGTACTTCGCGCCGACAGATGTATATCCGTCAACTCGCTCGAAGCGAGGGTGCCGTTCGGCGATCTGGATTTTGTAAGTTACGTTCTTTCCGTCGATCCCGCGAAAAAGATGAACGTCTACGGCATGGGTAAGTACCTTTTGCGTAAGGCTTTCGAGGGCGATTATCTTCCGCGTGATATTCTTTATCGGGAAAAAGCGGCTTTTTCCGACGCGGTAGGACACAGTATGGTGGACGATCTGAAAGAATATGCGGAAACCATGTATACCGACGAAGAATTTGAACAAAAGCGTAAAAAGTATACGCACGCGACCCCGTTTACCAAGGAGTCCTTATTGTACAGAGAGATCTTCGAGAAGTATTATCCCGATCAGGGTCAAATGATCGTCGATTTTTGGATGCCGAACAAGTCATGGAAAGGGTGCGACGTCAACGACCCCTCGGCAAGAGTCTTATCTAACTACGGAAACAGCGGAAAATAAAGGAGGCAACATATGAGTAAAATTATGACGAAGTACATTTTTGTAACGGGCGGCGTCGTGTCCGGTCTGGGTAAGGGTATCGTCGCGGCGTCTCTCGGCAGATTGCTGAAACAACGGGGACTGAAAATAGCCTCTCAAAAGCTCGACCCCTACATGAACATCGATCCCGGCACGATGAGCCCCTATCAACACGGCGAAGTGTACGTCACCGAAGACGGCGCAGAGACCGATCTTGACCTCGGGCACTACGAACGCTTTATCGACGAAGACCTGACCAAGTACAGTAACCTGACGTCGGGCAAAGTCTATTGGACGGTGCTGAACAAAGAACGTCGCGGCGAATACCTGGGCGAAACGGTACAGATCATCCCGCACGTTACCAACGAGATCAAAGCATTTATTACAAAGAACGCCGAAGTCACCGACGCGGACGTGCTTATTACCGAGATCGGCGGCACCATCGGCGATATCGAGAGCCAACCGTTTTTGGAAGCTATCAGGCAGCTTTCGCTCGAAGTCGGCAGAAGAAACTGCCTCTTCATCCACGTTTGTCTCGTTCCGTATATTTCCGGGTCGGACGAATATAAATCAAAACCCACCCAACACTCCGTAAAAGAATTGCAGGCGATGGGCATTCATCCCGATATCATCGTTACCCGTTCGGACACCGACGTGGGCAAGGATATCCGTCGTAAAATATCTATGTTCTGCAACGTTGCCGAAGACTGCGTTATCAGTAACACGACCCTCGATTGTCTGTACGAAGTGCCGATCATGCTCCACAACGGCGGTATGGACGAAGTCGTCTGTCGGGAACTGGGCATATCGCTCCCGAAAGCCAACTTGTCCGACTGGCAGGATATGGTCGACTCCGTCCATGCGAGACAGGGCGAAGTACAGATCGCTCTCGTCGGCAAATACGTGCAATTGCACGATTCTTATCTTTCTATTGTGGAAGCGCTCAACCACGCCAGCTTTGTTTGCGGCAAAAAGGTCAAAATCAAGTGGGTGGACAGCGATAAGTTGACGGAAGAAAACGCGCCTACGGTCCTCGCCGATTGTAAAGGCGTTCTCGTGCCGGGCGGATTCGGCGATCGCGGTATAGAAGGCATGATCACCGCTTGCCGCTACGCGCGCGAAAACCGTCTTCCGTACTTCGGGATCTGTCTCGGCATGCAGATATCCGTTATCGAATACGCGCGTCATGTCCTCGGATACAGCGACGCCAACAGTCGGGAATTTGATGAAAGCAGCGATCACCTTGTCATCGACCTGATGCCCGATCAGCAGGGCGTTATCAAAGGCGGTACAATGAGACTGGGCGCTTATCCCTGTAAGATCAAAGAAGGCACGACGCTCGGTAAGTGCTATGGAGAAAAACTTATTAAAGAGCGCCACCGTCACAGATACGAATTCAACAATATCTATAAAGGAGAGTTGGAAAAAGCCGGCTTGACGATCAGCGGAACCTCGCCTGACGGGCACATTGTCGAAACGGTGGAACTATCGGATCGCGACTTTTACGTCGGCGTTCAGTTCCATCCCGAATTCAAATCCCGTCCCAACAAGCCCCATCCGCTTTTCGTCGGCTTCGTCCGCGCCGCGACGGAGCATTGATATACGTTTTTATAAAAAAAGAGCCTGAATTGTTTTCAGGCTCTTTCTTTTAGAAAAAAAATTTATGAATACAGCTCAAAAGCGTCCAGATAGATCCTTTCGCCGCGATGAGAGTTAATACGGAGGACGACCTGGTCGCAGACGACCGGTTTTTTCAGTGTGACAAAGCATGAAAAGCCGATGGTGGAGCCGGAAAACTCATAAACTCGTTTTCCGTCGTCGAAGAATAAAAGAGAAAAGGATTCCACCCGTTGAGAGAAGTCGACGTTTTCGCGCAGGACGACGGTGCGGACCTTACTGTTTTCGTGCGGTATGGCGAGATAAGCGCCCTCCGTCGTCTTTGCAAAGCGATCGGACAGTTTCGTGCGGAAAGTCTTATCTACTTTCTTTTTCAGTTGTTTCAGCCGACGAACGTCGCGAGAAGCGAAACGGCCGTTTTTATCCGGAGGAATATTGAGCAGGAACAGACCGTTTCCGCCTATCGTACGCATATAGGCGGAGTAGAGTTTTTTCAGCGAGCGCGGCTGTTGCAGAGGATGATAAAACCAACCTTTATGCAAAGAATAGTCCACCTCGGCAGGGTACCACAGGTATTCGTCGTAGCGCGCAAGGAGGTCGAGACTGCCCAGGTCTTCGTCCATTTGCGTGGGCGCGGGCGCGTCTCCCTTATATTTTTTCAACAAGGAAGGGCAAACGCAGGCAGGCACGACGCTCCATTCTTTTTCGCGCGTTTTCGCGTCTTCGTTGCCGACCCATCTTACGTCAGGACCGCCGTTTGCAAGGAGAATATCCGGTTGAAGTTTACGCGCCGTTTGGAAATAACGTTCGTAGTCGTATTCCTGGTGCTTTCCGTCCGCTTTGGTGCCCCCGTCGGCGCCGTCGAGCCATAGACAGAAGATCTCTCCGTAGTTTGTCAATAGCTCGGTCAGTTGCTCGCAGTAGTAGTCGTTATACTTATCGGTTCCGAAATATTCGCTGTTGCGGTCGGCGGGGGAGAGATAAAAACCCAGTTTTACGCCGTATTTTTTACAACTTTCGGCAAGATCGCGTACGACGTCGCCTTTACCACTTTGGTAAGGGCTGTTTTTTATGCTGTGCTCGGTCGTGTTCGTCTGCCAAAGGCAAAACCCTTCGTGGTGTTTTGCGGTAAAAATAATAGCTCCGGCGCCCGTCTCTTTGGCAACGCGTGCCCATTGATCGGTATCGATCTTCTTTTTGGGACAAAAAAGGGCCGGATCTTCTTTGCCGCTTCCCCATTCCTTCCCGGAAAAGGTATTCATACCGAAATGGATGAAGAAATAAAAGCCCATTTTCTGTAAGGCTTTTTGCCGCGGCGAAGGAACGCAAAGGAGCGCTTTTTCTTCCGCCGTGCGAATATCGACTTTCGTTACGTTTTTTTTGACGATCTCCATCTTAATGTATCCGTCCGTAACAATCGATTTTTCCGTTGTCGCCGATGACGGCGAGAACACCGTCTTCTTTATCGGTGGTCAGATATTTTTCGGGACTGCAAAGTCTCTCGAAACGCGCGAGCGTGTTGCGATCGACGTAGTCGTGCCTGTTGGTGATAACGCATATCCGCGGCGAAAGAGTCTTGACGAATTTTCTCGTGCTGGACCCGGCGTAGCTGTGGTGGCCGACTTTGAGCATATCGACCTCGCCGATCTGCGGAGCCAGTCTCTCTTCGTCTCCGGTCAAGTTATCCATGTCTCCGGCAAGGAAAACGCGGGTGCCGTTTTTTTCAACGAGAACGCCGAGCGACTGGTCGTTTTCGCCAACCTTTTTCGTGTTTTCCGGATCTTTCGTATTGAAAAGCGTGATGCTGAAGTTGCCCAGTTTGAAAGGCGCGTCGTTCATGTCGGAAATAATGGGTACGTTTTTTGCGTCCAGAGCGTTCACCATCTGGTCGTAAACTTCTTGGTTGTCCCAGTCGTTGATCTCGTGCTCTTTGATCTTGGAAGCGTCGTACTTTTTCAGATAGGCGCGATCCACGGTAACGTCCGGGTCGAGGATGATGGTATCGAAACCGCCGATATGGTCGGAGTGGCTGTGCGTGCCCAGTACGAAATCGAGGTGCACTTTGCCGTTTTCGTCGGCGAGATTCTTTTTGAGATAGGCGAGGATCTTTTGTTCGTGGCCATCGAATACCAAATTGGGGAAGTTACGCGGATTATCCGTATCTTCGGCCGCGTCGACCATGGCGAAGTGCCCGTCGCTTTCCAGTATGATACAGTCGGAACCGCCCGTATTTAAGAAATGTATCTTATCGGGAGCGGATAGCGCGGTTTCGTCCGCCTCAGGAAGCGGGTCTGCTTTCATTTTCTTATCCACAGAAGCAAACGGAATGATCACCGCGAAAAGCACGGCGAAAAATACGGCGAGAAAGGCGGCTACGGATGAAAAAACGATCGTCAGGATTTTCTTTTTCTTCATAATGTCCTCTTTTTATAATATTTATATAAATATTATAGCGTTTTCCGAAGAAAGTTGTCAATGGGCAAAAAAACAGCGCAACAAGAAAGA
>CACXDF010000230.1 GCA_902766325.1 uncultured Eubacteriales bacterium
CCGTATAAAACGCTGATCGCTTTTCCGGTCGTCGGAACGTTGATCGTATTATTTTCAAAAGTATATCCGCTCGTAAGAAGGACTTTTTCTCCGGACTTATAATCGGCGTACACTTCCAGATCGGGGAACGAATAAACGCAGCCGGGCGTTAAATCGACGTCTACGGTAAAGGTCTTCGTCACGCCGAAAGAAATACCTACGACATAATCTTTAACGCTGATATCAAAAGATGCCGTTTTACCCTGATAAGAAAGGGTAACGGTCTTCTGTTCAACAACCGTTTTCATAAAATCATCGGGATCGACGATCTCCGTCGTTCCGTCAAAGAACACAACGTCGGAAAGCGCAACGTTCATCGTACCGTAATTAAGAGCAGCTGTCACGACAAGTCCGGAGAAATCGGCCTCTTCGTCCAATTTATAGCTCGTCTTTGCGGCAGAAGCGTCCACGGATAAAGATACGATCGCATTAGTTATGGCAATATCGAAAGACGCCGTTTTTCCGGCATATCTTATTTGAACGGAAAATTGTTGATCCGCTCCGCAAGTAAGGATCTTTGTTATATCGTTATAATCGGCGACTTGTCTATCATGGAAGAAGACCTTAACGTCATATGCCGCAAAGTCCGCCACGCCGATATGCTCGTCTTCTCTGCTATATTCGTCTTTATACTTCGCAGTGATTTCCAACCCTGCGAGAGTAACGCCCTCTTCACCAGCGGTATAAACCGTTTTTGCGGGCGCCGTAACAAGCAATTCTTTCAGAGGCGTCTCCCCGTCGGTCACGATCACGTTAAAGGTTGCCGTTTTGCCCTGAAAAGAAACGGTGACGGTTTTATTGCCGGCGGTATTGGTGAGATCGGCGAAATCAAGAGTTTGTCCGTCGGCGCCGAGACAAGAGACGCCTTCGGTTGTAAGGGTTATCTGTCCGTTATCCTGATGATCCGCAAAAAACGTATCGATCTTAACTCCGTCAAAAGACTCAACAGACAATTGGTCTCCCGTAACGTAATTGAGATTACCATAGGTGCTGACAGAAATGGAAGTAAGGACGTTTTCTACCGTAACGGTAATATCTTTCGTACCGACCGTATCGCCTTTAACGGCCTTAGCGACCACGTTCTTCGTACCTCTCGTTGCCGTTAGCGCGTTGAAGTCTACTTCGGACGTTCCCAAATAGTATTTGATTTCCGAAACGGCTTCCTTCTTCCCGCTCCTGTATTCGGCCGTCGCGGTAAAGCCCGTCCAACGAACCAAGTCGCCTACCTTGTAGGTCGTCTTTAACGATTCGGGAGCAACAACGGTAACGGTGTCCACCACATCGCTTACGTTGATCGTAACGGTATTGTTCGATTCAAAAGTATTATACTTTACGCGGATAGACTTGGATCCGACGGTAGCGGCGATCTTATTAAAGCTGTCAGTCACGTTCTCAAGATCGGAAAAAACGGTAACGCCTTCATCGGTAAGAGCAATTTCTTTTTCAGCTTCCCATTCGGTGTCTTTATCGTAAAGAGCGAATACTTTCAGGCCTTCGAGCGTGACGTTATCTTTAACGATATAATCCTTTTTGAGAGAATCTTCCTGAATGCGAACACCGGACAAAACCGGAATATGTTTTTCTTTTACGGTTATCCATATTACTCTCGTTTGATCGGAATATTTGATCACCAAGTGCTTTTGACCGGCGGTTTCCGTTATTTTGTAACTGTCGCTCAAACCGATCTCTTTGCCGTCAAGTTGAAACGTTACTTTATCAAACGGAATCCGTTCTGTCGTACCGTCATTGAACGTCGCTTTGATCTCCAATTGTGACAAATCGACCTCGTCGCCTACTTCGTATTCTTTGATAAACTTGCTTTGATCGACAATAAATTCGTCCATCGCGAAAGATCCGTTACAGGCCATAAGCCCAAGGATACATACGGCAATTACCAGAATAAAAAGCAATAAGCTGATTTTCTTTTTCATTGTCTTCATTATACTCCTTCTTTATTTCATTATTTATTATTTCGACAATCGACGCTTTGCGCCGGATTGATTACTGTTATACCAACGAAATACTGACGGTCTTACGAACCATGGAACCGTCGTTGGTCGTTAAAGTAACGGTAACGGTCCTCGGCTTTAAAAAGACGAATTCTTGCGTCTCTTCATCATAGAAAACGGTGTTTTCGTTAGCCGTTCGATCATAAGCGAAAGTCAAATCTGTAAACGACGCGTTATACGGAACGATATGATACATGATCTTAACCCGGTTGGGATTGGTCGCAAGACTCTCGGGCGTCTTGTCGTACGTTCCGGGAACGAAATATCCGGCGTAATACAGGCCCTCTTTCCCCGTCGAATTTTTTAACTTATTGACGATTTTATAATTGGGATCGTCGAGGCCATCTCTGTTCGTAAACTCGAAACCGTTGATCTCAATATCCGTAATATAGGTGTTACCGGCCATTTCCACAACCTTCAGACCGAAAAACTGTACGATCAGGATGGATGCGATATAGGCGAGCAAAATTGCGATAATAACTGTCTTTTTCATTGTTTTGCCCTCCTATTGCTCGCGATAATACACTTTTATCTTCATAAAATAAAAGAATATTTTGAGTCCCAAATAAGCTACGGCCAAAAACAGTACTTTGTACCAAGCCGTCCTGTTGTCTTCCATCGCCATCACCATCCAGAACGCCGCAAAAAACGCCGAGAGGATAAAGGTCAGGATAATGGACTTATTTTCATTCGGATTATTACTTTGTCCGGAAAAAGTAGCATATTGATCGGCCTGCGAATTCATAATGTCCAGTTGGGCGCTGGCAAAAAGGTGCGCGATAAAGACAAAATAGATCACGAAGGCAAATAAGACCAAGTTCTTTACGTCCAAAGCATGGTACATGGAATAGACCGTCGTGGTGGCCGCAAGTCCGATCGCGCCGACGACGAAATTAACGGTCAGCTTGGCAAACAGCAGTTTTGCGCATGAAGACGGTTGTAACTTATTAAGGTATGCGCTGGAGCCGTCCTTACTGTAAGCGCTCGCCATACGGATATTAGCCGACAGCATAAACAAAAGAACGATAAAGATATTAAAGCAGACGGTAAGCTGCGTGCCCAAAAACCGCGTGTTCATAGCGTTATAAAGACTGTTAAGAAGCGCGATAGCAAGAGGCATGACGATCAAAAGCTGCGCCACGACGGAAATAAAAGAACTATCGCGGAACGCCATGAGCCATTCTTTTTTGACGACGGCGAGGAATGGAGTGAGCTTACGTTCCTTCTTTACTTTGGCGTTCATGTTCTTCTTATATTCAAAAGGCTTACTGGCCATCGAATAAAAAAGCGGACGCGAAAGATAGAAGCAAAGGACGCCGAAAAACGCTATGACCCCGATCAATCCCAAAAAGATATATACAGTGTAAATACCGAAGATGGCCGCGGTCGCGCCCCTGCCGACCATTAAACGCACCAACCAAGAAATAGGTAGCGCCGCTTTCTCGAATTGCATCAAAAAGTGCTTGATCCGGAAGAAAGTCGTGCCCCAGGTCTCCACCAGGTTGATATCGGCGGGGATCAGCGTGATAACGTACGCCGCAAGAGCGATCAATCCGGCGACGACGAGCCCGAGCAAGGCGTACTGTAAGCCCTTTATTTTACGAATTGCCTGATAAAAATACATTGCCGGGATAGAAAGGAGCGCGCCGATCAAAACGGGCAGAGTGACCACGAGCAAGAACAAAAACAGCACCCACGGATAATAATAGAAAGGCAACCCGGAGTTGATCCCGTACGCGATAAAAAGCGGGATGAGGAACAAAAAGTTCTTTTTCATCTCGAATACGTAGTGCACGAGGAGTTTGGAGAGGAACACGACGGACGGCGTGGTGGGCAACGTCAATAAAACGAAGTTATCGCGTGAAAAATAGAGCGACTGCACCAGGCTGACGGTCGTAAACAAAATCGACAGTCCGAACATGACC
>CACXDF010000231.1 GCA_902766325.1 uncultured Eubacteriales bacterium
CGATAGAGCCGGAAACGGAAACTTCCGATAAATTTTCGCATCTTTCAAAAGCGCCTCGTCCGATTTTTGTTACGCTGTCGGGAATGTTAACGCGAGTTAATCCATGGCAACAGGCGAAAGCATAATTACCGATTTCGGTCACGTTTTTGCCGAATGGTATTTCCGGAAGGGAATAACAATTACTGAACATACCATCACTTATTTTGGTTATTGTGTCCGGAATACTGACACGAGTTAACAAACTGCAATAGGAAAAAGCATTACTTCCGATTTCGGTCGTGCTAACCGGAATATCCAGTTGCGTCAGCTTGCTGCATTTGGAAAAAGCATTACTTCCGATTTCGGTCACGGTTGCCGGCAATTCTATACGTGTTAGTTCGCTACAATTGTAAAAAGCGTTATCTTTTATGGTTTTAACAGACTTCCCGAAGGTTATATCGTTTAATTGTTTGCAATTTGAGAAAGTGTCTTCGTCTATTACTTGTACGCCGTCCGGAATAACGACGGAAGTGATTTTATCATTGTCAAGAAATGTTTTAGGCATGATTAATTTTGCCTGTTCGTGTATGGTAAAAGCTCCTTCCGCATTTTTCGTTTCCATAAGAACAACGTATGAATTTTCGTTGTTCCCGAGATAAAAACCGTTTTCATACTCGTTTAATAGTAATTTTTCACATTCTCGGAAAGAAGTCTTATCTATCATTTGTATCGAGTCGGGAATAGATACGTAAGACAGATTCGGGCATTGCGCGAAAGCCCAATAGTTTATCTTTAATATAGTTTTCGGTAAATGAACTTCTTTTACTTCCGAATGACCCGAAAATATGCCAATACCGATTTCAAGAACGGGTTTAAAAAGATGTGTTTTCGGAATACGGATAACGTCTTTTTCGCCCTTGTATCGAGTGACGGAGTAGCCTTTTATTCCGTCGATTTCTACTTCCCTGAAGTTATAACCGGTCGTTTTCAGCTCCAGACCTTCGAGGATCAACGTGCAGGACGACAGCCCCAGACAGGCAATGAAGAGAAGAAGGACGATAAAGAGTTTTCGGGCTTTTTTCATAGAAGGAACTCCTGTGTCTTCAGAGGGTAAAGAGGACGACGGATACGACGCCGATGAGAAAACCGACCAGTTGGAGCGGGCGGAGTTTTTCTTTAAAGATAAAGCGGGCGAGGAGGAAGGTAAGGAGCAGGCTCCCGGCCGAGTTAAAAGAGTTCAGGAAGGCGACGGGGATGGTATTGCCCGCGGCGAGGATCATATAGCATAGATTGGTCGCTCCGTTGAGAAGACCGAGGATGACTGCGCACCACCAGCCGCGTTTTAAAGAAGGAAGGGCCGTTCTCGTTTTTTTGTTGTTGATAAGGGTCAGGACGAGGTTCACGACGATGACGAGCGCCATGGCGTAGGTCATGAATTCAAAGCGGTGGCCGCCTCCGGTCAGCTTCTGCTGCATGGTGGCGCAAATGACGCAGGCGGCGTTTCCGCAAAAACTGAGTAGGGCGAAGATAAGCCACAGTATTTTGTTTTTTTTGTCGGCGGCAGAAGCCGTCTTGTCCGCCGGGTTGAAATTGACGAGGAAGAGGGCAACGACGAGCAAACCAAGACCGATCCAAAACGGAACGCCCACGCTGTCGTGATAGTAGATAACGCCGAAGAGGATGGGCACGATAAGCGAGTAAGAAAGCAGGAGCGAAGTGAGCGACACCGAGCCTACTTTTAACGCTTTGATTTGGAAAATGTATCCTACGCAGTACGCTCCGCCGAACAACAGACCGTATAAAAGGGTAGTATCGTCGTACTCAAAACGGAACTGTCCGTAAACGGCATAAAAGGCGAGTACCGTCGCGCCGATAAGAAGGGTGCAAAGGTACGGATCGGCATTTTTTTGTCGACGGTTGTAGAGCGAAGAAAAAATAAATTGCGACGAGTTCATCGCAACGTAAAGTATAAGCAAAAAATAGTCCATATCTTTATCCGATCATATTATCATATGCTTTTATGCGCGTATGTTCATATTTAAATATATACATATCAAAATAAGTTCAATTTGTCAATTGCTTCGCATACGTTCATAACTTGGTTTCTCCGTCTTGCGTGCCAGGCGTAGACGACGTTTTTGTTGACGTTGAAGTATAAACCCTGACCGAATGCGCCGGTAATGGAATAGCCGTTTTTACTGAGCCGACGTACGCCGTAACCGTAGTGCGCGTTGTCCGTTCTGTTTACCGATGCGGTCAGACCCATATTTATCCATTCTTCCGAGATATATCGTACGCCGTCGTAGACGCCTTTATGAAGCCACAGCCAGCCAAGTTTAGCGTAGTCTTCCGTTCGAAGCAGAAGTCCCGTGCCGCCCATGACGTGGCCGTTCGGGTCGCGAAGCCAGGCGTAATTGACAAAGCCCATCGGCGCGAAAAGGTTTTGCGAGATAAAATTCATAAAGTCGTACCCGCTCAGTTTTTCGACAAGGCGCGCAAGAACGTAATAATTGCCGTCGAAGTAGCGGAAGACGGCGCCGGGCTCGTGGACGATGGGCATGGAAAAGATGTTTGTCAAAATTTCCGCGCCGCTCCACGGTATCACGCCGTCGTCGAGGTCGGAATTTCCGGCGTCGAATCCGTTTTCGAAGTCTATGCCCGGCCTGTGATGAAGTAAGTGGTCGACAGTTACTTCGTACCACCTTTTATCGACGTTTTCCGGAAAGTATTCGCCGAGGTGATCTGCGATCTTATCTTGCGGGGTAAACAGCTTTTTATCGTACAAAAGGCCCAAAGCGAGCGCGACGGTACTTTTGGAAACGGAATGGCAGGAGTAGGGGGCGAGCCCCTTGACGATCTGTTTTGACTTAAAAGACAGTTTTCCGTCGATCTCCGTCAGACAAACGACGCGAAAGATATTATGCGTAAGACCCAAAAGGCGAGAAGGAATAACAAGTTTGTTCAGAGGATTTTTCATAGATGACCTCGTTGTCAGATGATATTCGTTTTTTTCAGTAAAAGGCAAAGACCGAGAGCAGAGCAACCGTGTTGCGCGTGCCAGGCGTAGACTAACTTTTTCTTTCTGTCGATAAAGACGCCCTGACCGTTCATGCCCGTCATGCTTAGGCAATCTTTGTCGATCGTACGGATACCGAAGCCGTAACGGTTTTCGTGTTTTATCGACGTGCAAAGGTCGATCCACTCTTCCGAAAGGTATCTTACGCCGTCGTAGACGCCCTTATTCATAATAAGAACGCCGATCTTCGCCATATCTTCGGTACGCAAGTAAAGACCGGTGCCGCCCAGAATGTGACCGGCATCGTCTTTCGCCCAAGTGTCGTAATAAAAACCGAGCGGACGGAAAAGATTTTTGCTCAGATAGCTTTCCGCCGTTTCTCCGGCGATCTCTTCGAAAACACGGGCAAGAATATAATAGTTGCCGTCCGAGTAGCGCCAGGTTTTTCCGCGTTCTCCGGTGATGGGAGAAGAAAAGAGGGCGGTCAGCACCTCGCCGCGCGGCGCCTGTTCGTTATCGAGGTCTATCGCGTCCCTCGCTCCTGTTCTATGGAAGAACAGGTCTTCGAGCGTTACTTCGTACCAGCCGATATCGGCGTTTTCGGGAAAAAATTTTTTTAAAGTATCGGCCACGCGATCTTCGGGACGAAGGAGACCTCTGTCGAACAGAAAACCGCAAGCGAGCGCCACGATCGATTTACTGACCGAGTAACACTGCCGAGCCAGGTTTTTTTGTCCGTGGTAGCGATATTTCGTGCAAACAGAGAGTCCGTCGCGTTCGTCCGCGCAGGAAAGAGCCGTCCAGGTATTGCCAAGTAGTGATAGCCGTAAAGGAATATAAAGTCTGTTTATTCCGTTTTTCATAAAAATACTATACCACCTTTCGACTTTTTTTGCAATATTATTATTCGGCGGAAACGATATAAAAAAAGACGTAATATGCATAAAAAAATTGACTTCTTCTTGTAAAAAGACTATAATCCGTAGCCGTGATAACCGTTCTTGTCGTTGCCGCTTGCGCGTGCTTACTTATGATAGCTTCCGTCTTGTTTTTACCTTCGGTAAAGATAAAAGGGCATACGCTGTCCGTTTATTGGCTTCCCGTGCTGATCGGCGCGGTCGTTATTCTTTGTACGGGGGCTTTGCCGATCAAAGAAGCTATGGCCGGACTTATGCGCAGCGACGGCGTAAACCCGTTCAAAATACTCATTCTTTTTATTTCTATGACCGTTATGTCGGTATACTTGGACGAGATCGGTTTTTTCAGATATCTTGCGAAAGAGGTCTTAAAGCGCGCGGGGCATAGTCAGATACGCACCTTTATTTATCTCTATCTGACCGTATCCGTCCTGACCGTCTTTACCAGTAACGATATCGTCATTCTGACCTTTACGCCTTTTATCTGCTATTTTTCCAAACACGCGAATATCAATCCGGTGCCGTATCTCGTGTCGGAATTCGTCGCGGCCAACACTTGGAGTATGTTCCTTTTGATCGGCAACCCGACCAACGTATATCTCGCGACTTCCGTCGGCATTGGTTTTTTATCGTACCTGAAAGTCATGTGGCTGCCCGCGCTTTTTGCCGGGATCGTTGCGTTTTTACTGCTGTTTGTTGTGTTCTTTCACCATCTGAAGACGCCGATGGCGCCTTGCGTAGAAGCCTTTTCCATTACGGAAAAAGTCCTTTTTATCATCGGTATCGTCCATCTCGGCGGCTGTACGATCCTGCTCGTTATTTGCTCTTATATCGGCGTTGAAATGTGGCTTATTACGCTTATTTTCGCGCTTTCGCTCTTTCTTGTTACCACCGTATATAAGCTGTTTTGTCATAAAAAGCCGACCATCATCGCAAAGACGCTCCATCGCGCCCCGTGGGAACTGATACCTTTTGTCCTGTCGATGTTTATTCTTGTGTTGGGACTTTCTTATAGGGGCGTGAGCGAAAAGGCCGCCGCTTTTTTGAGCGCCGGACGGTGGACGTCGTTCGTTTTCGGCGCCGCGTCGACTCTCTCTGCCAACGTCATCAATAATATCCCCATGAGCGTACTTTTTTGTTCGCTTATTTCGTACTTGCCGCAGGCCGAGTTCTTGCCCGCCGTTTACGCTACCGTCATCGGGTCTAACGTCGGCGCGTTCCTAACGCCCATCGGCGCGCTCGCCGGGATCATGTGGTCGAACATTTTAAAAAATAATCACGTTCGCTTTACCTTTCTTTCGTTTATCGCGTACGGCTTTTTGATCGCTATCCCGACGCTCCTTGCCGCGCTTATGGGATTGCAACTGTCCTTAATGATTTAA
>CACXDF010000232.1 GCA_902766325.1 uncultured Eubacteriales bacterium
GGACACTTCTTCATTGCCATCGACACCAACCATTTCCTCGGCGAGGACGTTTGCAGAAAGAAAGCGGGAGAGATCCTTCGCTCCGTACGCGCCTCGAAAAAGGCCCCCGGCTGCGAGCGCATTTATACTGCCGGCGAGAAAGAATATCTTATCTGGCAATCCCGTAAAGACAGCGGCGTACCGATCAACGAAGCCGTTCAGAAGGAGATGAGCAAGGTCCGCGACGATCTCGGTCTGACCAAGTACGTCTTCCCCTGGGAAAAATAAAAATGGCGAACAACAGAAACAGAAGGCATAAAAAACCGGAAATAGGCGCAGGTTATCGTCCTCCGTTTGCGGAGGACGTCCTCGCGCAACCCGTCGACGTCTTGGATATCAGACCCGATACGTTCGGCCTTTTACAGGGCGCGGGCGTTTTGACGATGAACGACGTTTTGATCCGTCAGGAAAAAGATTTTTATCGGATCCTTACGTTTAACAAAAAAAATCTGTTGGACGTTAAATTCGCGTTGAAAAGGAAAAATCTTTTCCTTCGTCCTTCTCCGGAAGAAAATAAAGACGCAAAGCCGGAAGAGGGTAAAAAGGACGCGAAAAAGAATAATAACAACAATAACAATAAACAGGAAAAGAACTCCAACCAAAAGCAACAAAAAGGAAAGGCCGACCGTCCGCAACAATCCGAGAAAAAAGAAAAGGAAGAAGCGGATATTTACGTCAAAGTCAATAAGGGCGGCAAGTGGGGCTTTAAGGATCGGGAAGGCAATCAGAAAGTCGAACCCGTTTACGACGAAGTCTATTCTTTTAAAGAGGATCTTTGCTGCGTGGAAAAAGACGAGAAATTCGGCTTTATCAACAGAGAAGGCGAAGAGGTCGTTCCTCTCGTGTACGACGTTGCGGTATCTTTCAGCGAAGGGTATGCCTGCGTCTATAAAGGGGAAAAATGCGGGTATATCAATAAGGCGAACGAAACGATCATTGATTTTAAGTACGACGCCGGAACGCCCGTTATCGGTGGAGAATGCCGCGTAAAAAGGGACGGTAAGTGGGGAGAACTGCATATCGATAATCCGACCGAAATACGTTGGATCAACTGATCTTTCCGTTTATTGACCGTAAAGTGAGCATATATGCCGACAAAGCAAGCACTTAAAGAAACTTTTGACAGATGGTACAGTAAAACTCTTATCCATCTTGCCAAACAAGAATGGGAAGAAGCGCGTTTGTGCCTGAATTCCGCCGTGCGCGCGCTCGCGGATATCACATCCAAAGCTCCGCAAGGAGAATCGAAGACAGTCCAACAGGACTGGCTTTTTGATCTTGCGGCAGAATTGGAACGTCTCGAAAAAAAGACGGAGATCGAAAAGGTCAAAGAAAAGCTGACCGAAAAGCGCGATGAAAAAGAAGATAAAAAGCCCTTTGAGATCGGAGTGCCGGATATCACGTTCGACGACGTGGTCGGGCTTGAGGACGTGAAGCGCTCGGTCTTTTTTAAGGCGATCTATCCCAGACTTTATCCCGAATTATACGCAAAATATAAAATGAAAGTAGGCGGAGGTCTGCTTTTGTACGGCTTGCCCGGCACGGGCAAGACAATGATCGCGCAAGCGATCGCGCACGAGACGAAAGGTAAGTTTTTTGCCGTTCGCTGTTCCGATATCGGCAGTAAGTGGTTCGGCGAGACGGAACAGAACATCCGCGCCATTTTCGAAGAGGCGCGTTCGTACGAAAACGCCGTTCTGTTTTTTGACGAACTGGAAGCGTACGCCGGTAAAAGGCGGGACGACTCGGCGATGAGCAGAGTCGTACCGGAGTTTTTGACCCAGTTGCAGGGCGTGCTCGACGACGAAAGAAAGAATAAACTTCTGGTGATCGCCGCGACCAATCGTCCGTGGGATATCGACGGCGCCTTTTTGCGCCCGGGGCGCTTCGACGATAAGATATTCGTTCCGCTCCCGCGTAAAGAAAGCCGGATCGAGATCGTTCGTAAAAAGATGGAAGGAGTGCCGATAAAAGGCGAGATCGACTACGAAAAGATAGGAGAATCGACGAACGGATATAACGGCGCCGACGTCGCGTACGTATGCGATAAGGCAAAAGAGATCGCTCTTCGCCGCGTGATAGAAAAATTGGAAGGAGACGAGGGCGTCACCATGAACGATTTTTCGGATGCGCTCCTGGTCGTTAAAAGTTCGGTCAACGCCGAAGACGAAAAAAGAATGCGGCTTTGGGACGGCTCTCAAAACGATTTTGAGTAGTTTTTCGGACGTTTGCGCGTTTTTCCGCATTCGGTGATAGATCGAATGCGTTTTTTTTGCGGTTTTTTAAATTTGCATATTGAAAAAAATAAGGAAAGGTTGTATCATATAAGTATCTAAACGATTTTCGTTGGAAAAAAATTTAACCCAGGAGGATTAAAATGGGAGAATACAGTAAATTTATTTCGGAAAAACGTCGCACGGTGCCCACGCCGAAAGACCTCGTCGATGAAAACGGTAAAGTTGTTTTCGGTACTTTCGACAAAGAGTTCGAGACGATGGAACTTCTTCGTGCGAAGCGTCCGACTAAAGCGCCCGATTTTCTCAATAAGTTCAAACTGACTCTTTGGGAGGCGACCGAGGTGCATTTGAAAAACGGCGTTCTCTTGGCGGTCGTTTGCGATATGGGTATCTTCGGTAAGCAACTCAATATGTTCTACGATAAGCGCACCAAAAAGGTGTACTGCTGGGATACGCAGATCAAGTCGAAAGACACCGTTATCGCTCCCAACCTTCTGAACGGAGCCGTCGCCGAAGCCAGATCGGAATTCGGTTTTGTTAAATACGTCAATAACTTCCAGGACGGCAAAGCCGACCTGTCCGGTAAGCACACCGGAAAATGCCTTATTACCACCCCGGGAGATAAGGTATGCGCCGATCCGAAAGTCATTAAAGAAAACTACGGCGAAGCGTCTATCGAATACAGCTTCAAGCTCACTCGTATCAGCAAACCCTGTATCGTTTCCATTCCGTTCCCGTACAGCGATAACCGTACTTTGTACAGCCAAAAGGACTTCTTCAAAGCGGAAGGTAAACTGGTATTCAACGGAGAAGAGATGCTCAGCGACGAGGAGACCACGGCGATCATCGACGACCACAGAGGATACTATCCGCGCAGAGCCCATTACGACTGGGTCACTACGATGGGTATGTGCGACGTGGACGGCGAAAAGAAGTATATCGCGTTCAACCTCACGCATAACCAGAGCACCGACGAAGAAGCGTACAACGAAAACTTGATTTTCCTGGACGGAAAGACATCTATTCTGCCTCCGGTCAAGTTTACTCGTTCGGTTGAGACCGCCGACTTCAAGAACTATTCCGAATGGACCATTAAGGACGAACACGACATGGTCAACCTGAAATTCAAAGTGTACGGCATCAACCCGATGATCGTGCACGCGGTCGTCGTCAATATCGATTACTTTGTCGCTTGGGGAGAACTGGAAGGCTATCTCCGCGATGAAGACGGCAAGAAGTACGATCTTACCGGTATGATGGGTATGGGCGAAGACAAAACGATGCTCCTGTAAAAATGAATCGAATATAAAAAGAAAATCCCGAGTTTTCGCTCGGGATTTTTTTTATTCGGGGAAACGCATTGTCCAGGATTGATACCGAAGCCGATCGGACAGGTATTCGTCGCGGAAGCCGTCCGAGTGGCGCCAGGTCCCCTTAAAAGAACAGTTTTTGATCTTAGGTAGATCGGTCAGATCGGGCAGTTGATCCATGGGTTTAAGTTCGATGGTTCCGAAACCGCCGAGAGCTTTGACCGCGGCAAGAAGCCAGTCCGCGGGGCCGATCATATATTTGCCGACGGGGATTCGGGCGGGCACAGGTGCGGTCGGGTCGATCTTTTGCGCCGACTCAAATATCTCTTTCGTCGTTACGGTAACGGGAAAAAGAATGCCTTGGGGCTGTTCCATCGGTCCGTAGACCGGACCGCAGACGTAAGATCTTTTTCCTTGCATAAAAGCGGCGCAGGCAAAAAACATATCGCAAAGGGAATACTTTTTCGTCGGCCATAATTTTTGCGACAATTCTTTATAAAGGAAAGGTATTTCTTCTATAGTAAGAACGCGCGGTTTTTTATCGGAATAATCTTCTGCGATCTGCTCGAAGGTTTCGATGGTAAACCGCTTGTCTTTTTTTACCGCTTTAACGAGCCTGCGGAAATTTTTGTAAAACCGTTTTGTTTTGCTCGGTTTCCACCGTTCGGATTCGATCCAATCACCGAATTCGCGCAGGTTCTTTTTGTCGTAGTTCAGGATGTCCCAACTTTGCGAGTACATGGCGCGATGAGGGTGCGTATACACGACCGCTACGTCGCGCACGGCTAACTTATTGAGAACGGACTTAATGCGAAAAGGATTGCGAGAAAACAAAAAGTCTTCCATCGCGACGGCGTAGGCGGTATGGAAAGAATTGCAGTAATAAATACCGTTTCCGTCCGGATCGCAAATAGAATCGGAGTAAACGGGAATGCCCATTTCGGCATAGCCGTGCATTGCGACGTAGGAGTCCTGGTTGCCCGGCGGCACGGCGGCGTATACCTTTTCGACGCCGAAAGTATCTTTCAGACACTTCATAGCGTATTTTTCTTGTCGAAGGAATTCCGCTTTCGCTTCGAAAAAGTCTTTTTTATCGGTATATTCGTTGATGAGGGGATGGAGAGTGTGTCCGAGAGAATGCAGATCGATCTCATGCTTTTTCAGCGCCTCGATCACGTCGGTTCGCTCCCATTCTCTCAGTTGCGCCGCCAAAAATCCCACGACGCAGAAGCAACCGCGCACGCCTTCGGAACGGAGTATCTCCGCTTCTTCCAAGATGGCGTCGGCCGCTTTTTTATTGGTAAAATCTTCCGTGTCGAAAGAAAAAACGATTTTTGTCATTGGTTTTCCTTTACGTTCGTTATAGTACGTGGTTCGATGTTTATAATAACATTATCGAGTTTTTTTTTCAAGAAGTACGTAAGTTTTTTATGCAAAAGTTCCGATATACGTTTTACACCGAAAAAAAATTGTACTATAATATCGGTATTATCAAGAAAGGGGTGTAGAAAATGAAAAAACGCATTGTTCCCATTACGTTGCTCACCGGATATCTCGGCGCGGGCAAGACTACTTTACTCAATCACGTATTAAATAACCAACAGGGTTATCACGTTGCCGTCATTGTCAACGATATAGGAGAAGTCAATATCGACGCGAGCCTGCTTGCTGCCGGCGGGGTCGTTACGCAGAAGGACGAGAACCTCGTTCCTTTGCAAAACGGTTGTATCTGCTGCACTTTGAAAGAAGACTTGATGAAGCAGATCGCTCAACTCGCCGATTGCGGCAAATATGATTATATTTTGATCGAAGCCAGCGGTATTTGCGAACCGGTACCGATCGTGCAGACCATCGAATACTTGTCGGAGGCTATGGCGAAAGGCCCGTACGACTTCGGCGTGCGTCTCGATAATATCGTATCCGTCGTGGACGCGAACAGACTGGTAGAAGAATTCGGTTCCGGACGCGACCTTTTGAAAGAGGAGATCGAGGACGACGATATAGAAAACCTCATTATCCAGCAGGTCGAATTCTGCACCAAGATCGTCATCAATAAGACCGACCTCGTCAGCCGCGAACAGCTGGACGAAGTGGAAGCCGTCATTCGCGCGCTCCAGCCGGAAGCCGAACTCCTCGAGACGGTACAGGGCAAACTGGATATCGGCAAAGTGCTTGATACCGATTCTTTCGATTTCGAGAAGGCCAGCGGTTCGGCCGCGTGGGTCAAAGGACTCGAAGAAGAAGAGGAGGAAGAGGAACCGGAAGGCGAAGTTCTCGAATATAATATAATGACGTTCGTCTATAAGCGCAGACGTCAATTCAATACGAAAAAGTTTTTGGAATGGGCCAACGACCATTACCCGAAGACCATCATTCGTTGCAAGGGCGTCGTATGGATCTCTCGCGATAATCGCAATATGTATATGTTCGAACAAGCGGGAAGTCAAAAGGCTCTCTCCAACGCCGGAGAATGGGTCGCGTCGATGCCGAAAGAAGAGCAAGAGAGTATTTTGGCCATGTATCCCGACGTTGCCGCAGACTGGGACGAAACGATAGGGGATAAGATGATCAAGCTGGTCTTTATCGGTAAAGGAATGGACCGTAAACAGATCGAATCCGATCTCGACGCGTGCCTGAAATAACGACAGATTTTTTTTCAAAAAGTTGTTGCAAAACTCTTGCAATTACAAAAGGAATCTGTTATTATATATGAGCAATCGCAAATGAATGCCTTTGCGAGCACCTTTATAAGTCTGTATGCGGGAGTGGCTCAGTGGTAGAGCGTCGCCTTGCCAAGGCGAATGTCGCGGGTCCGAATCCCGTCTCCCGCTCCAAAAACAGTCTTATACAGAAGTAGGATGAGATGGCACCATAGCCAAGTGGTAAGGCAGAGGTCTGCAACACCTTCACCTCCAGTCCGAATCTGGATGGTGCCTCCAAAACTCTCGCCGTTGTGGCGGAATAGGCAGACGCAAGGGACTTAAAATCCCTCGATAGCAATATCGTACCGGTTCGACCCCGGTCAACGGCACCA
>CACXDF010000233.1 GCA_902766325.1 uncultured Eubacteriales bacterium
TTTACGCCCTTTGAGATCAAGACGATCTATCTCGAATTTTAATAGGAAATAATTTTATGTAGCGGGACGTCCCACGGATCGACGGGGACGTCTTGTTTTTGTTCCGCAAAAGCAAGTCCAACCGTAAAACAAGGGTGAGAAGAAAGATAGGAGTCGTAATACCCTTTCCCGTGTCCGAGTCGATTATTGTTTTCGTCGAACGCAACGAGGGGTACGGCCATCACGTCAAAGTCGCCGCAAAACATTTCTCCCTTCGGCTCCTTGATGCCGAAAGCTCCGACCGTATATTCGGTCGAACGATCGACGGAGACGAAGAACATATCCTTACCGCTTACGCACGGCAGGCAGACGGTCTTTTTTTGCGACAGAAGTTCGGAAATGATAAAAGAAGTATCCGGCTCCGTTTCGGTCGACATAAAGAGTGCGACCGTGCGAGCGGCTCTTACTTCCGGCAAAGATAAAAAAGTTTCCGCTATCAAACGGCTCTTTTCCGTCTTATCGGTCAAACCGGCGATCAACGAGCGGACGCGTTTTCTTATTTCAGTCTTCGTCACTTTTCGACTGGCGTTTTTTACGCGGTTTGGGATAGGTGAAGTTTTCTTTTTTACCCTCGATCAGCACGTTGTAGTACATCGCGGCGTCGTTCTTGGCCTCTTCCAGATCCATATCCACGCAATAGCCGCACTCTTTCGGCGTTGCGCCGGGGATATCGCCCGTGAACTCGCTCGCATAGTCGAACGTGCGCTCTACAAGAGGTCTGATGGTATCCGTATCGACGTCGCCTACGACGATAAGATAAAAGCCCGTGCGGCATCCCATCGGTCCAAAGTAAATAATGCGATCTTTCCATAAAGGATCGTTCCTTAAATAGGTAGCGCAGATATGTTCGAGCGCGTGCACGCTCCCCGTCGTCATAACGTCTTCGTGATAGGGCCGCTTAACGCGGATATCGAACGTGGTGACGGTCTCGGCGCCGATGACGTATTTGCAAGACACGTATAAGCCCGCTTTTAAGCGCAGATGATCGATCGTAAAACTCGGTATCGTTTCCATTTGTATTTCCCCTTGTTTTTATATTCCCAAATATTTTTTTATTCCTTCCACAACGCCAAAGCGACGTTTGGTCGCATGAAAAGTAGCGGCTTTTATCGCATCCGGCGACGCTTTTTCCATCGCGACGCTCTTTCCCGCATAGCCGAGCATGGCAAGGTCGTTGTTATTATCACCGAAGGCGATCATACGTTCTCGCGGAATGCCCGTCTTTTCTCCGATCAACTTCATTCCGTCCGCCTTCGTGCATCCGAGCACGAATACGTCCACGTACGACCCCATCGGGAAGCAGGACGCATACGGCGCGATCTCCGCCAGCGTCTCTTTTGACATCGGATGAAGCAGTTCTACTTTATTGACCCGTTTCGCCTCGAAGTCTTCGAATATCTCGCTCACGGAACGAATACTGTCTTTCCTTTGCATGCAACGCAACGCATAACTGGGCCCGTCGCAATCGAACACGGCGGGGATATGCTCTCTTTCGATGATCCCGGCGATCTTCTCTACGCTCTTTCGCGGCATCAATTTACAATCGAGCACCTCGCCATGAAACTCCGTATAGGCCGCCGCGCAAATAATGCCGTCCCACTTGATACGTCTCATTACGTTTTTCGGCAGACAGCATTTCGGCCGGCCGGTATCGATAACGCAGTAGTGCCCCGCTTTTTGCGCGCGACGTATGGCGCGCGCGATCCGCATCGGAAACCACCCGTGAAAATAGATCGTATTGTCGATATCAAAAAATAAAATATGCTTTTCCATGTCAAAGATTATAACACGCTTTTTCGTTCTTGTAAACGACGAAAAAAGCGTATTTACTTTTTTTATTTTTATGCTTATAATAATTGTATTCTTATTTTACTGTCGGAGGTGCGAATGGTACTCTTTTTCAGCGGAACGGGAAACAGCAAGCATATAGCGAAAATCGTAGCCGATTCTTTAGGCGACGAGCTCGTCGATATCACGCCCTACCTGAAAGAGAACAAGGGTGGAGAATTCTTATCCGACAGGTATGTTTTCGTCACGCCCACGCACGCGTCGTACATTCCGCGCGTCGTAGAAAAATTTATTTTGAAAAGCGTCTTTTCCAAAGAAAAAAA
>CACXDF010000234.1 GCA_902766325.1 uncultured Eubacteriales bacterium
ATAAGCAATAGAATAATTCAGTGTGTTACGATCGACGCCGGCGGACATATATTTATTGAACAGCGTGGAGAACTCCGACTCCATATACGCGCGGATCATGTTGTTATATGCGGTTTCGGAATAGCCCGTAACGTATTGCGTGCGGAGCTTGTCGATATTATTCAGTTTGGCCGCGTTGGAAAGCGACTTGCCGAGTTCGTTCGAGATCAACTTTCCGTAATCCGAAGCAAGCGCTTTCGCTTCTTCTCTCAAATAATACAAAGCAAAATAATAACATTGCGTACGACTCCACGGTCGCGTCTTGGGCAGCGTATCCATATTCACGACGAAACTGCCCGGCACGGTGGGGATAGAATCGTACAGCATATTGGAAATAACGTTCGCGCCGGAAGCGCCGAGGAGAGTCCCGGCAAGAGGTATCTTCGTATTGACGATATCGCTTTGTATCTTTTGCGCTTGATCCATGAGCAGTTCCAGATTATACTTGATCCTCTTGATATTGACCTGATCGAGCAGTTCGTTTTGTTTTTCCTCCGTATCGCTTCTTAACGCTTCGACGATCTTCTGTCGCGCGTTTTCGTCCGATACGGACAGCACAGCCTCGGTCAGATACGCTTCTTTATTATAGAAGTAGAACGTGACGTTGAGCGGCTGTCTGGTCTTTCCTTTACCGATCACGGCGTACAGATTGAGCGAACGGGTATTGGTGATCCTCGTTCCGTTCATTTCTGCGCCGGAAGCGGTCATACGTTCTATATCGATACCCTTGAGGGTATAGAATATCTTGGTCACGAAAGTATCCGCGCCGTACAGGTAGGTAACGTCGTTAAAGAAGAACGGCTCTTCTCCGCCGACGGTATACGCCGGGAAAGAGGTCGGCAAAACGAACGTCCTGTTGGTGCTGATCGCCGAAGAACCGTAACTGTTATACGGATCGACGTACACGACGTAACGCTTATTGCTTCCTTCCAGATAGATATCCGTGTCGAGAGCGATATTTCCTTCCGACCAAGGAAGCGTCTCTATCTCCGCCGAAGCGATCTTGATCCTGACGACCAAACGGATCTGGCCTTGTACCGCCGCAAGCGCGCTCGGACGATAGCCGAGAATATACGCTTCGGCAAAGAGCCTGCTTTCGTTTCTCGTTCCGCGATAATCCATCGTATCGTAGCTGTTGTTGATCCATTCGTTGGTCAAGATGCTCCACGCCACGTTATTGATGGTGATACGACGGCCGTTGATGGTGACTACAATGGACTTCGGCAAGTAGTTCGCCGTGGCAAAGTACTCGTCAAGTCCGTTCTCGTTGTCGTACTCGTAAATGTTGTTTATCGTGATCAGACCGTCTTTTATGGAGAATAGTTCGGGTCCGTTTCCGGAAGCGCTGTTGAACTCATCAGACGTTTGATTGTCGATATAATCCGGTAAGACTTCGATCTCAAAGCGTCTTGTGATAAAGAAGCCTTCTTTCGTGACCGCGGCCATCGTCGCGGCTCCGCCCGACTCCTGTCCGGTACGATAAATGGATTCCGCCGGGATATAGCTGATGACGCTACCCGCCGTCACGCCCACAATGTCGCTTTCGATGACGTACCAATAACTGAGTTTTTCTCTGCTGCCGATACCGTATTCGAATCTTTCTTCCGTGCCCAGATTATAGATGCCGCCGGAAGGCGTTTTTACGCCGGAGAGCGTCATTTGCACGTTGTCGCCCAAGTTGTAGCCGGACGCATACACGGCGCCGCCCGACAGGTCGTAAGGCTGAATGAGAATGGTCTCTTGCGCTACTCCGCCGGTCGCGTTATTGGGATCGTAATAGAACCCGCCGCGGAAAACGATAACGGCGTTTATATCGTAAGCGCCGATTCCGGTGCCGAGCGAAAGCAGATACTTGCCCAGCTCGAATCTTTCCGTTTCCATTTCTCGCACGACGCCGTTATCGGTATAAGCGATCATATCGTTGACGTTCAGGATATTGGACAAATTCCGGATGGCGGCCGATTTGTCGGTGAGTCCGATCGTCACGTCGGACACGTATACGTTATCGCGCAAATAATTCAGACGGTAATTCAGTTCTTCACGCGTATAAGTCACGAGATTGTTGTTACCGTCGCGAAGCGTTATCGACAGATAGTTCGTTCCGAAATCTCTGTCCGGCACGAAAGCGGAAAGGATATTGTCGAAAGATCTGTTTTCCGAACCGTCCGCTCTCGTCACGTATTCTACGGTATAGTTACCGATGTTCGCCCTCAGACTGTTGGCGATCACCATAGAGATCAGATCGGTAAAGGCGATCCGGCTGATGTTCATGCCGCTGATATCGCTGACTTTGACCATGCCGTTTTCCACGTTGATGCAGTACATTCCGATCAGACGATCGAGGTTGAAGACGACTTTGTCTTTTTGCCTGTCATAGCTGACGAATTTCGGCGTCAAAGAAGAAATATTGACGTAGTTGATGATGCTCTTATCATCCGGATTGTCCTCGTCGTAAAGATACATTTCTACGCCGGAATAAGGCAAGCTGTAATCGAATTCGGTCTTCTTCAACGTAATATCGGCCTTGTTGTAGACTTCGCTGATAAATTCTTGCACCGTCTTTACGCCGGCAGAGCGATAAACGTATTCGCCGCCGCTCAAACTCTGCGTGAACAGACCGATCTTGGCGATCTCGACGCCGTTATCGAGCAAGCTGCCGTTACTGATGACGACGTAGCCTTTGCGCCCGCCGTTTACGTAATACAAACCGACTTTATCCGGTTCGCTCTTGCTCCATTGAACGAGATCGGCGACCTTAACGTATTTTCTGACGCCCTCTTCGTCAACGAGAACGTATCTTTCGTAAATGCTGTCCGAACGAGTACTCTCGGAAGGCATCAAGAATCTATCCAATTCGTAATTATCGACCACAATGTCCAAATAGACGGCTAAGTCAACTTTGCGATAGACGGTCAACCTATCGCAGTCGCCGAAGTTGAACACAAGTCCCATCGTCGAGAAAATGCATTGCGACAAGAACGAAACGCCGCGCATTCTTTCGCTGGAGAAAGACCCGCTGTAAACAGTGCCGATCAACCACCCGTCGAAAGCGGTCACGATCTCTTCTTGCGTCATCTTCGACAGAGCGGTAAAGGTAAGCGTCTGCCATTCGCGGATGTCCGAAACAAGATGGATGGTCGTACCGGGCTTATAGACGATATCTTCTCCGGTGGTAGTGACCCAGTTGACGTCGTCGTAACGATTGGTATGACTGGTAAATTCCGCTTCGATGTATCCGGGCAGAACGATCCCCGTGAAGGTGTTGGCGTAATAAGTGTAATACGCTTCCGTCGTGCTGCTCTTGGAACCGAAAGACGTATTGACGTCGTGTTGTTGTACGTTGTATTCGGTCTTCTTCGTGTTGTCGCGATAGAAATTGATACCGATCGGATTTTTGCTGAGCATCCGAAGCGCAACGGTAATGTACTTATAACCGCTGGTCGCGTTACCGATACGCGTCATGATCTTGGTCGTGGTCGTTTCTTCAAACGGGATCACGACGAGATAGGTGCCGTCCGGCTGCTTTTCCACGATGGTAGTTCCCGCACGATTGGCGCTGTATCCGATACCCGTGCTTTCGTCATAATAGGCATACCATTCCAGATTGGTGAAGGTATGACCCATGCCGCCCTCGAAGTAAACGGTGATGGAAGAAGGCAACACGGCCGTAGAGTCGAGTAACGGGTCGACGCTGTAATACCCGCGTTGATAATAAAGCAGGTCTTCCGACCCTACCGAAACGTCGGAAGCATAGAAAACGGCGAAGTTATCGAGTTGGTCGACGATCTCTTCCGAAAGTACGAGCGGATCCTGTTTTGGACACTCAACGAGGACGGAGACCGTGACCGACGGGAATTCGGTCTTGGACGCGGCGCCCGGATACTCGTTTTCGATGATCTCTCCGTCAACGACGCTGAGCGGCACGACGGTACGATCGATGGAAGAATACAAACGGAACAAGGCGTAGAAGTTAACGGTTGCTATCGACGTCTCGTAAGAATTTTCGGAGTTCAAAGAAATATCCACTCTCTTATACGCATAAGCGCTCGCCGTGCTGTGAACGGCGTCGGGATCGTAATAATAAACTCTTTCGCCGGTTGCGGTCGTTCCTTCTTTCAGACAGTCGAAAGGCAGATAGGTGGGGAACATCGTACCGGCCTGATTTACGATATAATCGTTCTTTTGTTCGTCGGTAAGGATATCGTACGGTACGAAACCGCCGACGTCGGAGTATATTTCGTATTCGTACATATACTCGTTACCGATGTATACCGCTTTTCTCGTATTGCCGGAATCGGTGTAATATACGTAGAAAGGTCTGTTGATAGGCGTCTTCTTATCCGAACGAACGGAAAGCGCTCCGGTAGCGTCCTTTTTGAACAAAGACGCATAACCGACGCCGTATTCGACCCAAAGTCTTTCTTCTTTCAGATAGTCGGTCAGTTTATTGA
>CACXDF010000235.1 GCA_902766325.1 uncultured Eubacteriales bacterium
CGTCTAACCTGAGTTCGGGCAGGCGCAACTGTATATCGGTCAGATTCAGGATCACGAAGTCCTTGTTCGGGTCTTTCTCCAAGCAGATCACGTAGTCCTTGTCCGATACTACCTTGCCGTTTTCTACGGCGAGGGTAAATCCTTCTCCCGCCCATTTTTGTTCTTTCGGAGAGGGAAAATGCTTCTTCAAAAAGTAATCGTATCTCATATGCTACCATTATAAGGAAAACACTCCGAAAAAGCAAGACGTCGGTGCGTTTTAAGGCGGGTCGTAAGATAAAATATTGACACCCGGACCGCTTATTATGACGATGATCACCGTCACGATCCATTATCCAAGTAAAAAGAGTATGACAGAGGTAATTTCTCCGCCGCACTGAAAATATGCGAAAAACAGGGTACGAAGAAGAAATAATCAGGATAATAAAGTCGGTAAAAGTTTTTGGAAAGATAGGGTGCGGGGAAGGAGAACCTTTTGTCGAAAAAGGGTTCCTTCCCCGTTTTTTTATTACAAAATAATTATAAAATCTCGGACAGTTTGACCGGGCGACCCTCGAGGAGGGACTTTTTGGCGGCGAGGCCGATGACGACGGCTTGCAGTCCGCAATCGACGTCTACGGGCACGGGCTTATCGTTGTTGACGCAGTCGACGAACTCGGATATTTCGTTAACGTAGGCCTGCATATAGCGTTCGAGGAAGAAAAGCAGGGGCTTTTCGGCGTGTACGCCGTCGGCGTTACTGATGACGGCGTTGGAGTCGGTGTCGTTACTTATTGCGACCTGGCCGAGGCTTCCGAAGGCTTCTACGCGCTGATCGTAGCCGTAGCTTGCTCTGCGGCAGTTATCGATGACGGCGAGGGCGCCGTTTTTCAGTTTCATGGTGATGACGGCGGTGTCGATATCGCCGGCTTCTCCGATGGCGGGATCGACGAGAACGCCGCCGTAGGCGAAGACTTCTTCCACCTCGCTGCCGGACATAAAGCGGATCATATCGAAGTCGTGAATGGTCATATCGAGGAAGATACCTCCCGAGACCTTAATGTAGCTGACCGGAGGCGCGCCGGGGTCGCGGGAGCAGACCTTCAGGACGTTGAGATCGCCGATCTTACCCGACTTGACCGCTTCTCTTGCGGCGCGGAAGTTATGGTCGAAACGACGGTTAAAGCCCACTTGATACTTCAAATCGGGGTGCTTTTTTATTTCCTCTTTGACTTCCAGGATCTTATTGATATCGTGGTCGATGGGCTTTTCGCAGAAGACGTGCTTGCCTGCTTTCAGCGCTTCGATGGAGATAGGCGAGTGGGTGTCTGTACTGGAGCAGATCAGGACGGCTTGGATATCCTTGTCAGCCAAAATCTTCTTGTAGTCGGTAAAAAACTCTTTGACGCCGAGGCCTTTGGCCCATTCTACGGTGTCTTCTTTCAAAAACGGATCGGCGATCGCCTTGACGGTCGCGCCTTTTACGTAGCGCATGATGCTTTCGCAATGTACCTTTCCGATACGGCCTGCGCCGATAATTCCTACGTTCATCATATTCGTATCACTCCTTAAAAAGTTTGTATTATCAGTTTAGCACAGTTTGTTTCGCCTTGCAATACGTTTTGTTAAGGAAGGCGAAGAAGTATCTGCCGTCTTTTGTTGACAAACGGCCTTTTTTTTCTTATACTTTATAAAAATAATATTTCGGAGATATATCGGAATGAAAAAGATCCTTCTGGTAACGGTAGTCGTCGTCGCGGCGCTTGCTATGGCGCTTTCCCTTTCCGCTTGCGGCAGCAGAACCGCCAAGATCACGGTAGAACCCTGCTGGGCGGACAGCGAGACCCTGATTTATACCATTCACGACAGCAACAATACGGTCACGCCGGCCGTCGGTACGCTCACGGTGCAATTAAAAGCCAATATCGGCGACGAAGAAAAAACGCTCCTTTATAACGGAGAAGAAAAGACTTATTCTTCGGCTTCCGTACGCGTCAGAGAAAGCCTTTTGCAAGAAAACGTCTGCAAAATCGAAACGACTGTTCTTGCTCACGACTATAACGTTCTTGCTACCAATAAGGTGTATACCGATCTTCAAAACGACGCCAATTCTTATACGCTCGAGTCCTATCACGACGGCAGTAACTACGTTTATCGTATCGTTCGCAAAGACGGTAGCGTGGACAGCGGCAAGATCAAAGTCGGCGGAAGCAATTATACCGATAACGAATTCTTATATTACTACGTTCGTTGCTATAAGACGGACAGCGTTCCGGCTAAGACGAAGATAGGCGATCCGTTCGGCGATAAATCGGTCGAAGTATCCTGTTCTAACGGCGGCACGGCCACCGTTCGTACCGAGATCACCGACGTTAACAAGAAGATCAACGGCACGGTCAACTGCAATAAGGTGAGCATTCGATTGACCGACACACCCACCGGCAGAGGCATCGACGTCTATTATCTGACCGACGAAGAAGCGAATACGGCCGGCACCTACGGACTCATGAGCAGAAAGTTCCCCGCTAAGATCGTGGAAAATAATATCAGTTACGTTTTGAACGATTATGAAGCGCAGTCTTCTAAATAAGATCGATCGATAAGAAAAAAATAAGGACTCGGATGCTTCCGGGTCCTTTTTATTATGTTTTTTCGGATATCAGTCCTTGTTTTGTTTGGGTTCCGGCTCGAGAAGAGCGAGGATGTCTTCTTTGGGAAGGAACTTAACGTGGCCGGCGGCGGAGTGCAAACGGATAAGACGAGCGCCGTCCTTGGGTACGTCTTTCGGATAAACGATGGAGAAAGGCGATCTGCAATCCAATTTATAGTCCGTCATTTGATCGGACAGATGGACAAAAATATTTCCGGCGGCGCAGGATAGGTCGAAGTCTTCGGTAAGAAGGTCGGTCATATATCCGTCGCCGTTCAAAGAGATATTCACGTCGGCTTTTTTCACGTTGCAATTTTTCAGAACAAGGTCGCCGGTGCGGCATTGACCGGATAAAAGTGCTGTTTGGCTGTCTTCCATTATCACGGAACCGGTACCCATACTAAACTCTGTTTTTTCGGAAAAAGCGCAGTTTTTTATGACGGTGTCGCCGGCGGTAATGTCGGTAAAGAAAGCCTTATAAAAGCAATTTTCGGTGCGAATGCCTGCTCCGATCCCACCGGAATTCTGCGTAAAGTCGAGACAGGTCAGGTCGGTGACGACGGTGGATGCCGTAACGGTAGAAAGGGCGATCTTTTTATAAGAATACTCTTTCGGGACAATGACCGTCAGCTTTTTGGAGGGAATGGACGTGCTTATCTTTAGGTTGAACCGCATGAACTTGACGTAGAGCGTCCCTTTTTCGACGTAGGTATGCACGCAGTAAGGTTCGTACCCCTGTTTCGGCGCGTAATCGTCGCGGACCGAGACGCCCGTTGCGTTTTCGTCGCCGCATAAAGTAACGGAACCCGCTATCCAGTCAATGTTGATCGAGTCGATCTCTTCCGTAGACTGAACGAAAGACCCTACGGCGTATTTTTCGCCGTTGTCGTAAACGTAGTAGGTGGAAGGATCGGTCAGACTCCCCGCGCCCGGAGTGCAGGCGGCGAGAAGAAATGCGATACAAAGGATAGCG
This sequence comes from uncultured Eubacteriales bacterium, assembly GCA_902766325.1. Classification (GTDB taxonomy): domain Bacteria; phylum Bacillota; class Clostridia; order Christensenellales; family DTU072; genus CAG-1782. The sequence continues at coordinate 3,603 of CACXDF010000235.1, forward strand.
AGAACGAATACTTTTTTCATTACGAGTTATCTTTGGATACGACCGCTACCGTCACCTTCGGCGAGCTTGGTGACTTCTGCGACAGAGACGCGGTTATAGTCGCCCTCGATGCTGTGCTTCAACGCGGAAGCGGCGATACCGAAGTTGATGGCTGCGCCGTCGTCCATGCCGGAAGCAAGCGCATAAATGAGACCGGCGGAGAAGCTGTCGCCGCCGCCTACGCGGTCGATGACGTCCAGTTCGTACCGTTTGCTCTTTGTAGCGCCGTTACGGGAGACGAGAAGACCGGACCAACCGTTTCTGCTCGCCGAAAAACTTTCGCGCAAAGTAAACGCAACGTATTTGAGCGAGGGGAAGCGATCGAGAACCTTTTTGCCGAGGTCGATATAACCTTGTTCGGACAGCTTTCCGCCGACGATATTTGTGCCGTCGGCATGAAGACCGAACACGTCCGAAACGTCTTCTTCGTTGGCGATGAGGACGTCGGTATAGGGCATACAAGCGGTCATGACCTTATTGGCTTCTTCTTTCGACCACAGTTTTTTACGATAGTTGAGGTCGCAAGAGGTGGTCAGACCTTTTTCTTTAGCGGCTTTCATGAGGGCAACGGTCACGTCGGCGACGTCCTTGCCGAGCGCCGGCGTGATACCGGACGTATGGAACCAGGTCGCTCCGGCAAAGAGTTTTTTTACGTTGATCTCTTTTTTCTTTAAAGTGGTGATGCTGCTGCCCGCGCGATCATATAGGCAGGTGCTGGCGCGTTGAGAAGCGCCTTTTTCGGTGAAGTAGATGCCCATTCTCGGCCCGCCGAGTACGATGGCAGAGGTGTCGACGCCGTTGGCTTTCAGGTCGCGGATGCATCTGTCGCCGATCGCGTTATCCGGGATCTTAGTCAGGAAAACGGCTTCTTGACCGTAGTTAGCCAAAGAAACGGCTACGTTCGCTTCGCTGCCGCCAAAGCATAAGTCGAAGCGTTCGGCTTGCGAAATACGCTTGTAGCCTTCCGGTTGCAGGCGCATCATGATTTCTCCGAAAGTGATGAATTTCATTGATGATTCCTCCGAATTAAAGTATGGATTATTATATTATTTTGCCCGTTTTTTCTTTTACGAGCAATATTGTTTTTCCGGTGGGCGAAAAGAAGACGTTGCCCAGGTAATTGAGATACATATAAATAACGATGAGCGCGAAAGCGTACCCTTCGCAAAGCGCCGTGGCGGCGTGCATCATACTGAATTTTTCTTCATTGGTAACGCGGATATAGCAATAAGAGATCGTAATGAGGATAAAGCCCATCAGGACGAGATTGACGTACCCTTGCGTGCGATTACGGAAGAAAGAGAACACGGTAACGATGGCGAGCACGACGAAGTGTCCGATGAACATGGCGATCGCGGAATCGTTATGGATCTTGATGACGGTGGGGCTGGAGACCTCGGGATTGTCGGAGCAGGCGCCCGTCAAAACGAACATAATATCGACTGCGACCAAAGTGGCGAGGATGGCTATTTTCAGCTCTTTTCTGAAATACGACTCTTTCAGATACAGGAGCATGGTGTACAACAGATCGATAATAATAAAGATCCCCCAACAGAGGAAGGGCGCGTAGTAACCCATGTCGAATCCCATCTCCGTGACAGAGTGCATGATGGGATTTTCCAAAGAAAGGAAGATCACCGTAAACAGCGGAAAGACCACGAATGCGACCAAACCGAGCACGATGAGGTTGATTTTCTGACTCTTATCAAGATTCGGCATAAATATCTCCTAACGTTGTATTTCGATAGCCAATCCATATTATAACAGCCCCGTCGGAAAAATGCAACACTAAAGAAACGCCTTTAGGCGTTTATAATTTATTGCGTACAATGCAAACGAAATGATATTTTTTTGAACAATCCTTACGGATTTATGTTATACTAAAATCGATCCATACTTGAGGAAACTTATTTTTATGATGGTAAAAAGAAGCAAGGCGCTCTATAATGGCAAAATAATCGGGATAGAATCCATATATACGATTATCGATGGGAAG
>CACXDF010000236.1 GCA_902766325.1 uncultured Eubacteriales bacterium
AAAAAAAATAAAAAATTTTATAATAAAATACCGAAAATGGGTTTACAAAACAGGCCTTAGTCAATATAATATATCCGCAAAAACACTTATGTGTTGAGGAGGTAAAAATGCCGAAGTATAAAAAGTGTCCTCGATGCGACTTGAACTATATTTTGGAAGAGGAAGAATACTGCAAGATCTGTCAAGAAGAATTGCGCGGGATCTCTCACAACACGGAAGACCTTGACGAAGAGATCGAAGAGGACGGCATCCTTTGTCCCCGTTGCCACGTTAACTATCTGAACGAAGGCGAAACCATTTGCGAGGCTTGTGCGGCTGAAGAAGAAGGCAAAAACTCGGCGATGGACGATATCGAGCCGGATTGGGAAGACACCGAAGACAGCGAAGTGCTGGATGATGAAGCCGACCTTGCTACGGACGACGAGATCGACCTGTCTTTGGAAGAATTACAAGACGAAGAGGAAGAAGACCTCGACGAAGAATTCGATGAAGAAGGCAAGAAGGACGACTTCGAAGAGCTGGATGAAACGGATATCGGCGACGAAGAGGAAGAAGAGGAAGAACCGCTCGGAGACGACGATTTTTAATTCTTATTGACCGATCGAAACGAACAATAAAAAAGACTGCTTAAAAAACAAGCAGTCTTTTTATTTGCGCTGAAAATCGAAACCGGATCAGGAGATACGCTCGATCTTGGTGTTGCCGGCCTCGGGGACGAGAACCGCGCTCGTCGAATCGTAATAATAACCGACCTGATGCTTATGATAGCCGAGGTATCCGGTCGCGAGATCGTCAAAGATAGCAGTTTGAACGGTGATCGGGTTATGACCGGCGTCTTCAAAGGTAATGGTATAGGTCGTTCCGGATAAGACGTAGGCCGGGATCTCGTAGTAGTCGATCACGGTATCGCTGTCGGAGTCCACGCCAAAGGCTTCGTCTGCGGAGCCGGGAGCGACGTCCACGGTGACGGTCACGTTACCGCTGAGCGTAAGAGAATCGTTTTGTTCGTACGCCGCGACGAAATCGCTTAAAGAAGCGAAGGCCGTTTGCGTAACGGTCGTCTTTTCTATTTTTCTGTTATAGACGGCGATATATACGTCGACGGGGTTGCTGTCGCTGTCTGAGAAAACGACGGCGTTCGATCCAACGAGAGAGAACATCGGGATGGCGTAATAGTCGATGACGTTGTCGCCGTTGATATCCCTGCCCCAATTCAGATTATCGTAAGAGCCCGTCGCGGTGTCGACGGTAACGGTAACGTTTCCGCCGGAGAACTGTACTTCGACGTACTGAGAATAAGCGCCGACAAATTGCGTCAGAGAGGAGAAAGAAGTCTCCGCAATGTCAAAGTGCCTGGGGCTGACTCTGGCGTAATTTATGGCGGGCATCAGAGGATTGCTCATGTCGACCGGGTTGGCGATAAATCCGAACATTCCGTCCAGCATATCGGTGATGGTGCTGTTATACAAAAAGCTCTTGCGCTCTTTTGCCAGGCTGGCGAAGTCGCTTCCGGTAAAGGTGCTTTTCGCGACCACGCCCGTATCGGCGAGGATAGCGACCGAAGAGTTTTGCACCGCTTGAGCGACCTTGTTGGAAATGTCGTTGAGCTTTGTTTTAGAGTCGATCAGTCCGAGAACGCCTTTCTCCAGCGTTTCGCCGCTGAATACGTCGCCGAGAGTCAGTTCGTTAGTCTTATCGGACAGACCCATCATCGGACGATTGTATTTTTCCGTTACGGTATAAACGCGGGTCTTTGTCGCGTCTCCCGGATCGGTCTCCGGCTGTCCGTCTTTAAGGGCAAGGATATAAGTCGTTACGATCGCGCCCGCGCCGTCGACTTGATAATAATAGGTCTTATCGGCTTCTTGCGCGTCAAGAACGGCTTGGTTATCTCCGATCGCGCCGTTAACGTTTTCCGGCAAGGTCAACGTGGACAGGTCGATAAAGGAGTAAGCCTTTTGTTCGTAACAGCGTATCTTGTAGTAAGCCGTATTTCCGCCTTGAGTCCTTACTTCGTCGTTCTCGTCGTAATACAAAACGTATACGTTATCTACCAGTCCGCCGCTTACGCGGTAGTAATAGCGATTTGCTATCGTTTTATCCGCAGCTTTTTCGTAAAGAGCGTATTCGGGCGCTTCTTGCGCGTGGTAGGTCGCGGCGTCGGCCGTAGTCAGCAGACCGGAAGCCACAAGATCGGCGGGGTTCAGATATTCGATCTGACTGTTCAGCGTCGCGTAACGCAAAGAACGGATCATTTGAGAACTGTTTGCGTCCAGAGCGATAATCTCATCGATGAAGAGGGTGTTCACTTTGTCGCCGAGACTGTTCAACGTGGCGTCGGATAAACTTTGGAGCAATTTCGACGAACCGACGTCTACCATTTCTCCGAGGGTCATAGTGTCGATCTTGGAACCCATTTGGGTGATCTTGGTATCGCGGATGCTTTTAAGAAGTATCGGCGAACTCTCGGTAATGTCGATGACGCCTTCGAGCGTCAGGTCGTTCATTTTTTCGTTGATGCCTTCGAGCGGATAATAGCGATAGACGCGAAGATCGGCTCCGCCGCTCGTATATGTTTCGTTGGTTTTGACGGCTTTGCGGTCGAGGAATTGCGTATCGGAGATCTTATATTCCGCCAAAGAAGAAACCAATCTCGTATCGACGTCGATGGCGTCGACGCAAGCGGCAGGCAGATACATCGCGCCCTTCGGAGTCGCGTCGTCGAAACCGTTAACGAAAAGATAATGTCCGTCTTCGTCGAAGAGGCAATGATAGCGGTTCTTTACGGTGGCGGTGCCGTCTTCTTGGGACAGAACGGCGTCCTTTTGTTTGACGTACAACGTCGCGCCTACAAGGGTGTTTTCTCCGGAAGTAATGTTATTGCCTTCTTCGTCCGAAACCGCGGAGAAAAGAACGCCGTTAACGGTGACTTTTCCTTCTCCGTCAAGAGAAGAGGTCGGGCGGTATATCTTATACGATACGGGATAGCCGCCGCTGCGTACGGGAATGGAGTCTCCGTCCTTTACGCAGGAATAAACGGTTTCTTCCGGATAGTACAGTACGTAACAGCTGCCGTTTGTGTTTTGACTGATCAAAGAGTAGTTTTCGCCCGCGACGTAGGCGTTCCCGTCGATTATCGTAGGCGATTCAAGCGTGACGTACTGGGAAGAAATGCAGGCGTGTTGCAAGGTTTGCAACGTGCGGTTGGAAGAACCGTCGATATCCATGATCTCGCAAAGGAACATCGACTTGATCAGTTTGTCCGCTTCCGAACCGGACAGTTCTCCGATCGTAACGTCTTTTAAAGAGAATAATACTTGGTTGGTGGAGTTTTCTTCCATGCCGGTCAAGACGTCCGACAGTTTCATTTTGTTAACCGCTTCCGTAAGCTTCGACGTGCCCAAATCGTTGATGCTCAGATCGGCGATGGCCTTAATGACCGGATGGGTGTCTTCTCCCTGGTCGATGAAGTCACCGATCGGCAGGGTGGGTAACTTATCGCCCACTTCCTTTATTTTAATGGAAGCGACGGCCTTGATGACGCTCGCAGAATCGGGCTTGACTTCAATAAAGTCGCCGATGGTATAATCGGTCAGATTGGAAAAGGCCTCTTTGAGGGGCTTATCCATAAATTCGCTGTCGTCCTTAAAAAGGGGAAGATCGGGCAAAAAGTTATTATCTTCCCCGACCATTTTGACAAGATTTTTCATCGTCATCTTGTTCACGATGACGGCGGCAAGACCGGTTTCGGAACCGGTAAGAGAAGCGTTTTTGAAATCTTCTTGTTCCATTTTCAGAACGTCCGCCAAAGAAGAGCTGATCTTATCGATACCTATGTACGTCTCCAATTCTCCGATGGTGGGACCGTTTTCGGCGGTAAGGCGGGATGCAAGATCGACGAGACCTTTTCCCCATTCGAAGAGGCTCATGTCACGCACTTCGTCGGTGAATTGAAGGGTGATCCCCGCGCCGGAATCGTTGACCTTATCCGAAACCGTACCCATAATACCCTTGGTCATGAGCGCGAAATAACCGGCTCCGACGATGCCGCCGAGCGTAAGCACGACGCCGAGCAAAACGGCGAGTAAAAAGCGAAGGACTTTTCCGAAACAGCCGCTCAAAAATTTCATGCGAGGCCTCCTTTATTGTTGCGCGCCACCGCCTGAGAAAGAACCGACGATGCCTGCGATAGTTTCTTGCAGGTTCATATTTTCGACAAGGAATGTATAGAGATAGTTATTTTCGTACAGCCATTTGGTCAGTGTAGAACTGCTGATGACGTTATTGACGGGGATGATCCAGGTATAGGTGCCGAGGAGGCGGATCACGGCGAGAGCGCCCCAGATCACGATCATACCGATGGCCGCGCCGATGACGAAACCGAGGAGTTTATTGACGAAGTGTCCGACGTACGTCTGCGTGACGAGTTTTTTGACAAGGAGCATCAAAAGCCGCAATACGATGTAAGCGACGATCCACAGCGCGATGAAGACGATGGCGAGTAAGACGTAAGTCGTGATCGTGACGCAAAGGAGATCTGCGAGAGTAGGCGACTGAGATATCGTTTCGTTATCTTCGTTGGTCGAGGTGTAGTTTGCGCGGACGCTCTCGTTCTTGGTCAGAGAGTCAAGGAGAGAAGCGACGGGCTTGATGGCGCTGTCCGTGGTGGCGACGTATGCGCTGATCGATTCGTATTCGGTACCGGATTCGTCGTCGACGACGGATACGCCGCCGTTATCGATAAACGTAATATGGACTTTTTCGGCGTTAAGGTCGGCCGGGATCACTTTTACGATAGCCGGATTCATCGCGGTATTCAGAGCTGTTTCCAGTTCCGTTTTTTCGACGACGAAATTCGTTACCGTGCCGACCAGAACGATGGCAAGGACGATGGAAAGCAGTCCGGAAACAAGGCCGAAGATCAGTTTGTACATTCCGCGCCAGGTTCCGAAAATAATCAAAAGGACCATTACGAGGACGACAGCCGCGTCGACGATCAGGCCTATAACAGAATTGCTCATTGAATTAGCCTCCGCATTCTCTAAGGTATGTTTATATAAATTATACACATAGTGTTATACTTAGTCAAGGGACTTTTATCAGAATAGAAGCGTTTAACGCCCTTTCTCGGCTGTATAATTTTTCCTTCCGTGGGCAAAATCATGCTTATGAAAAAAGAAAGATATCCCGTCGTTTTTTGCGTCGGAACGCCGAAAGTATGCGGAGACAGCTTAGGTCCGATGGTCGGAGATCGCCTGAAGCAGGCATACGACGTGCCGGCCTACGTTTACGGCACAAGCGCTTCGCCCGTCACCGGTCTTAACTTCCGTTCTTATATGGAGCACGTGCGCGTTTTTCACCCGAACAGTATGGTCATTGCCGTGGACGCTTGTCTCGGCAGCAAAGAAGAAGTGGGCAAAGTCAAGTACAGCTTAAAAGGATTGAAAGCGGGGACGGCGCTGAAAAAAGAATTGGGACGGGTCGGAGACGTCGCATTCCTCGGGATCGTGGGCGAAAGCGGAAAGGATAATTTCGGCGCTCTTTCCGGCGCGGATAAGAGATGCGTGGAAGAATTGGCCGAAAAGATCGCCGCAAAAATCTTTCTTTTCTGCTCTCTTTTAAGGTTAGATTATACTTCGTAGAGTATCTTTCAAGCACAGTAAACGGCGTAATGGATAAAAAGAATACCTTTTTACTCATTGCTCTTGCAAAATGCATATAATTTTGGTATACTGTGAAACAGAATTTTTAAAACAGAGGAACTATTCGTGGAAAAAAGAACCAACAGAAGAGCGATCATTTTTACCGTAATCGCCATCGTTTTGATCGTTGCCGTGGCGATGATCATATATTCTCAAATGAACAAGACGCCCACAAAATCCTATTCGGAGTTGTGGACGGATATTCGCGCGGGCAAAGTGCAGGAGATCACTTTCCAGGACAGTTATAAAGCGCTCGTAACGATAAAAGAGGGAGAAAAGACGTCGCAATATTTCGTGATGGTCGTATCGCGTACGCTCGGCGACGAAGTAAAAGAATATTACGATGAATTGGCGGAAGCCGAGACCGACCCGGCAAAGAGCGCCGAGGTATTGGCCTCGCAACCGAAGATCACCCTCAATAATCCCAATTCAGGATCGGGATGGACGACTTTTGCGTCCGTTATGACTTTCGTTCTCATCGCCGCTCTCGGTATCTTTTTGATCATTTCCGTCCGTAAAGGCGGAGCCGGCGGCAGCGCGATGAATTTCGGCAAGACCAAGACCCGCGTCTCGACCAACGTTAAAGTTCGTTTCAGCGACGTGGCCGGCGCCGAAGAAGAAAAAACGGAACTGAAAGAGATCGTCGACTTTTTGAAAAATCCGAAAAAGTTTACCGCTATCGGCGCGAAAATACCGCGCGGCGTACTTCTTGTCGGCCCTCCCGGAACGGGAAAAACGCTTTTTGCCAAGGCCGTTGCCGGCGAAGCGGACGTTCCGTTCTTTTCCATTTCC
>CACXDF010000237.1 GCA_902766325.1 uncultured Eubacteriales bacterium
AACGCCAGATTTACGGTAGTGACCGTGACGCGTTCTCCCGCGGAATTAACGTTATAGGACTCGCTGACCTTACCGCGCACGGCAAGGCTCTCTTCGGACGAAATGAGGCAAGGCGTATTTTTACCCGTTCCGTCGCCGAGGAAGATGCCGAAGAACTTACTTGCGTCCATTGCATTCGTTTGATAAGGCGTGATCGTCACGTCATAGTCGAGCGTGATCACTTCCGGCTCGGAGAACAACGTATAATACAGATCGTTCAAATCGCCCGGAAGCGTGATCTTCTCGAACGGAACGCGATAGAAAACACCGTTAAAGTATTCTTCGCGATTATAAAATCCTTGCAGGATGATCTGATCCTGACTGTTTTCGACAAACCTATAAGAAAGGAATACCGTCAATAGCTGGAAAAAGTCGTTGGGAATAACGTCTTTCAACGCTTCGTCCTTACCCGTCAACCATCTGCTGACAAGCGTTGTCAAAGAAGTCTCGTCTCCCCTGATATTTTTTATCAGTTCTTCCGTTATTTCTACTTGGAAAGTGTTGATATCGGGAGAAGACATGGATTCGAGAAGTGCTTCGTACAGTTCTTTATCCGCTCTCGATTCCGTCCTTGCCGTCGGATCCGCCAATACGTTGAGGATGCGGATCAGATAGTTATATCCGACCTGCAATGCGGAACAAACGTCGAGATCCGTTAGATAGACCTTAGGCAGGTGCAGACTTTGCAATTCTATCGGCGTTCCGATAACGTTACATAAGCCTTCGGCGTTAACGTACATGATCTCGTCGGCATAATAGATGCTCAAAAATTCGCTGATATCGGCATACTTATCCTTGATCTCCGATTGCGTGCTTCTTTGATCGTAAATACGGAATGTGAACGTGTTATCCGCGTTGACTTTGGCATTCAGATCATAATCGAAGGATACAAGATAGGCCTCTTCCCGAACAGTAGGGAAAGTGATCTGTCCTTCGAAAGATCCGGTGCCGGGCGTAAACGCGTCGTAGGCGTACTTCGTCTTCATTTCTTCGCCGTCGGAAAGCGCATTCAACAGCGGATCGTACTTATAAGAGCTCCTTATAAAATAGTTGCTGCCGTCGAGCATTCTTCCATTGATGGAAGCCCCGACCTGATACACTCTGCCGTCGTTCAGAAGAAAACGGAATTCTTCCGCATTAATGGAGTTGAAGGTGTACTCAATGAACTTACTGAGACGAAAACCGAGCATATTATAGGTGATCGCGTCGAAACTCTGTCCGATACCCTCGGTCAAGCCTTCGATACGGGCGTTGATGGTGGACATCAGTATAGAAAAATCGCCTTCCCGGAAGTAGATCGCCTCTCCGTTTTCACCGACCACGTTGGAGACGCAATTTTTCGGCTCGAAAGCGTTGGTAAGGAGAGAACCTCTGCTGAAGTAACTCCGCATAAATTCTCCGTAGAAGAAGTTATAGAAATCCAGTTTCGCCATGGCTTGGTTAAAAAGAGTATACAGAAGAAGAGAATTGAAGCCGGCGATCTTGTATCTGCCTCTGTCGGAATAGATATACAGATCGGTATTGTCGTAATAAAGAGAAATACGGGTTATATGGTTTACATTATCGAAAAGACGAAGATAGTATTTATTCTTTTCGGCGTTTGCGCCGTAAACGGCATCGAAACGAAGCGTATAGTTTTCTACGTCCGTCCGAACGGTATATTCGCTCTGCACGGCGTACTCCTTAAGCGGAGCCGTCTCGTCGTTTTTCCAGGCGACCGTCTTTTCCAAACCGCTGTTGACCTTCGCGAGATAGTAGTTTACGTCATAATTCGTCTCGGGAATCGGCGGTTCTTCCTGTTCCCCGCCTTGCTCTCCGTTCCTGTTCGAACAGGCGACCATGCCGAGCATGGCTGCCAATAGCAGCGTGAGCGCAAGTAACCACAGTAATAATCTCTTCTTCTTCATATATACCCCCCGGCCGGACTTATCTTCGTAAAGTCATAGCCAGTAACGTTGACGTGAATTTATAGACGTTTCCGTCTACGGTGACAGTGAACTCGGACGACGTCATCAAGCCTGTCTGCTGATTGTACGTCCAGTAGACGTTGTCGACTTCGACCATGCGACAGTTATATCCGAGACCGATATACGGTGTAAATTCGCCTTTCTCGATTTTTGCCGTATGAACGAATTGCAACAGTTTGTACATCGAATCGCCGATGTTATCGTAAGGAGCTATCCTGCCGTATGCGGTATAAGCGTCCTCCGTACCTTCCCAATAGGTAGCGGGCACGGCGATATAAACGGCGTTCGTCTTCAAGCGATAATAGGTCTTACCCATCGTAAAGACGGTATCGCTCGTCAAAACGTAACCGCCTTGCTTATACTCGAAGTACGTATTTTGCGGAATGGGCTTCCTGTTCATCGAGTTGGTGACCGTGACCGTCTCGTAATGCGTGTTATTATCGATCGTCGCCGAATACTCCGCATAGGACGAGTGCAAGCTGTCGTACTGATAGTATCCGAGCGGATTGTAATCGGAGAAGATGACCTTGACCGAAAGCGTCTGAGCATAGACGGTCGTACTTCCGTCCGCCAAAACGAGTACGGTCACCATTACGTCCGTATCACCGCCGCCTTCCAGTCTTGCCGGATTCTGCGTGAAGTCGTACCGCTCGTAGATGGCAAGCAAGTTATACGCGTCGTTAGTCGCGTCGCGATCGGTATAAGCGTCCTTCAAGTAAGAATTGAGACCGCGATAATACTCTTTGGCCAGAGCGATAATATCTTTTTGTTCGTTTTCGCTCATGTTCGGCCAGTTGATAAGAAGGTTCATCGCAAACAATTCTCTCGCCGAAGAATCGACGCCGGGATACATTTCTCGCACGAAGGATTTCAGATTGGACAACACTTCGTCGTAGTTTTGATTCCACAATAGTCTGATCTTCAACTGTGACGGATCGTATTTGACGTTGTTTTCAAACAAAGTCACCAGACCGGTGGCGGGATAATAGGAATCGACGTCCATGATCAGGTTGACCTGTCCGCTCTTACCGGCAAGCTCTCCTTTTATTTCGTCAAAGAGGCCGCATTGACATTCCGTTCCCACGCAATGACAAGTCTGCGTGGCCGGGTCGAATACAAGAACGTGCTTATATAGCGCGCACGTCGGTTCCTCACACCGAACGACATAGTTCGTTCCGTCGCGCGTGACGCTCAGGTCGTGTCCGTAAGAACAAACGCCGGAAGCCATATCGGTCACGGAGAAGTACGCGTCGTAATAAGGCATCGTAAAGGTGTAGATCGAATGTCCGTCCGCGTCGACGTCCTTGCCGACGACGATATTATTCGGCATTACCTGCAACGTAGAAATATTCATACTCTCGTAAGAATAGATGACGTCGACCGGCGTCTTGGTATCGTCCGAGGCTCTCAATCTGGAAAGCGTGAACGATCCGATCTCCTCGTTGCCCAAAGAGACGATCCCGGAGCGGCTTCCGTGCCTGCTGTCGCTGAGAAGGCTCCCCAGCGTCGTATCGTCCCAATAAAGGAGATACTTTTTCCGCTCGCGGACCGCTTGCATGGTAGAGTCGTCCGTACCGTATTCAAGGAGAACGCTGGTGCTGTGCAAATTCGACGATCCGGAATAAGGATAGAACAATTTCTTCATGAATTGAGTCCCCGTCTCGTTCGGATCGGAATAACGGACCGTACCGTAATTACCGCCTTCCGTCTTCGTCAAAGAAACGCTTGCTACCGTTCCGTCTTCACGCAGGATCCTGATCGAGAAATCCGCCAAATAACAGTCTACGGACGAATGGGTGCTGTAGTCGCTGAAATAACATCCGATCGGGTCGAGATAGGCGAAGTATCTGCTACTGCCGTCCACCTCGTAAATAACGTCGGTAATATGCGCGGTCGGTTGATACAGACCGGCGTAACTCCAAGAAGCGACGTACAGGGACAGATTGATCTCCTGTCCTTTACTGCTGGCGATATGCCCGGTCACTACGGGAGACTCTGCGGCCAGGTTCCCGGTGGGCAGGATAGAAACGTTCTGCCACAGGATATCGAGATAAGAGTCGCCGACTTTGACCACGGAAGGCATGTCGGACTGTTTGAACTCAAACGGATTGAACACCGAGATCGCCTGATCGGTCAATTTCCCGCTGATGGGATTGATGGTATTCGAGAAGCGATAAGACAGATATCCTTCGCTGTCGTACCCATCCATAACGGACAAATAATATTGACCCGAGACGACGTTAAGCTCTATTGTCAGACGGAATACGTTTCCGTCCGCTCTCCTGGTAACGACGACCGTTTCTCCCGCGCCGAGCTCCATATCGTATCCCGTAATATCCGGTTCGGGATAAGCGACGCCGTCCAAAGAATGCAGATAGTACGCAAGTCCGAGCTCTCCGATCGGATCGCGGACGACGAGGCTCTCTTCATCGAGAATATGCCCTTCCATCTTCAGTTTTTGGTTGAGCGTCTGGGTGTCGCCCGTCGTTCCGCCGCGGAGAGTAGCGTACAGATCGGAGTCGCCGCCGAGGTAGTTCGCCTTGCCGCTCACGTTATCGCCGGCCCAAGCCGTATTGTTGCGATAAGAAGGTCCGCCCGTCGCCTCGTCGAAAGTTACGTTATACACCGAAGGCAGAACGTTATACAGGAAGTAAGAGTCCGTCTTGTACAAAGTCGCGTACAGATAGACGGCGGACTGCTCGACTTCTTTGTAGTAATCAAATCCGCGCACCTTCTCCCAATTACCGACCAGTTCGCCTTCGACGTAATCAAAGCCGGAACGGAGCAATAATTTCGCATAATAGGTATGACCGGCGACAAAGGTCGTATCTTTGGTCAGATAGTACTTACCGTCCGCCCTCTTTTCGTAATACTCGTAGGTCACGGAAGACGCTTCTTTATACGTGCCCGTCTCTTCATCCAGTATTCTCGGATAATACCCGATATAAGAAAGAGAAGAACCGACTCTCGCCGCCACCGTTTCGGCGTTGCTGACCACATAAACGTTCTTACGTAAATAGTAAGTCGTACCGGATTCGAAGACGCTGTCATCCTTCGGTAAAAATCTGTCGAGAGCGCTGCTATATTCGTAATAAGTCTCCGACAGACCGTATTCGTTCGTCTCCGCGAAAAGATAGTAATCGTCGGTCGCATTGAATTGAGCGTCGGTCGCACGGTAATAGTAGTTTCCGCCGTTATGGTACTTATAGTATTTCTTTCCGACGGTCAAATTACTTCCGGCCGCCACGACTTCTTCTTGCGAGTCGCTGATAAGTTTGACCGTAATAAAGCGATAGTACTTTTTTTCGCTGAAAACGAGGTTGTTTTCCACGTCGTAAACGGATTCGGTCAGGAGAGGGCCGTTGAGCGTAACGGAATCGCCGTAATAATAATAGCTCTTTTCCTGCGCAAAGACAGTATCCGACGTCAATTCGTACCGTCCGCTTACTTTATCGTATTCATAATAAGAATTTTCCGGAATAGCCGATTTGGCGAGAACGTTCAGAGCGGAAAGGTTGCTTGCGCCGGCCTGAACGTTGACGGTAAGATATCTTTCGTCGGAGTTCAACTTGACGAAACGATAATAATACTTGGTCCGATCGTAATCGGTATCCCGCGTTTGATAATAATACGAATTTTCGTCCTGCTCATAGACCGGACCGGCCGTAAAGTCTTCTTCCGTCGCCTTTTCTATCGTATAATACGCGGTAAAGTTCCTGTACTTAGACTCCGTAGGCAACATATACACGGCGTCTCTGTCCAGATTGAGCCCGCGAGCCCGGCGAATGGCCGTTACGCACTTTTCTTCCAAGTATACCGACTTCATAAAGTTTTCGATCGCCTTCGTCATGAGCGTATTGAGCGTAGACGTGCAATCGGTACCGTTGATCAAACTTCTTCTGACGGTGAACACGGAAGAATCGTATCTGCTGATCGACGTATAGCTGTAATTGATGATATGCGTCGGCAAATTCAAAAAGTCGGTGAGAAGAACGGTATCTCTTTCCGTAAAGTCGAACCATCTTTCCACGACCGCATTGATGGCCGCGCGCATCTCGCGACTCTCGCATCCGCTCTTCGCTGTCAAAACGTATCCGACGAGCGTCACTTCTTCTTCCATCTTAAACGAAGAAGCCGCGTATCCTCCGCTAACGCCCAACGGAGAATTCTCTACGCTCGAAGTGCGGACGTAATACTTTACGCCGCTCTGTATTATGCCGGTCGCTCGGGCAAAGAATCCGTTCTTATCCAGCACGTACACTTCGGCCGTCTGCGGCAACGCGTACCCAACCGTCATAACGTTGAAGTAATACGTCTTCGTCTCGTCGAACGCAAGATCGCGGGTCCTTTCGTAAACGCCGCCGATAAGTTCGTAATAAAGCGCGTTGCCTTCTCCGTCTTTCGGAACGGGACTGTTCTTTCTTACTTTCAGTTCGTTCAATTCTTCGTAAGGCGTGTCTTCCGAGACGATATTGACGTTCAGATAATCCACGTATACGCCGTACGAATCGTAAGTGCTCTTTAAACCCATTCTTGCAAAGAGGATCTCCAGTACCGTCTGTCGAATGGCGATAAGATCGTCGCTTTCGGCCGACACGAAGGCGCCGCCGCTACGCAGACCGTACTTTTCGTCGGTGGCGAAGATAGCTTCGTACATTCTCTCTACCATGAGCGCTTTATAAAGGTCGTTAAC
>CACXDF010000238.1 GCA_902766325.1 uncultured Eubacteriales bacterium
GTAAGTAACGAAAGGAAGATCTTCTTCCGTAAAACGTATCGCGTCGTCCGTTTCGTACCGTCCGCCGCGGAGCCATACGCGCACGCGTTGCCCATCCGGAATAACGCCTTTCAGCGCTTTTAATTTTTCTTTAGCCGCCTCGATAGAGCGTAAAGGATCAATAAGGGTGCCCGTTCCTTCGTCGCTGCCGGCGGGAGAAACGACGAGGTCGTACGGTCCGATCTCGGGAGCCGCTTGCGCGAGGTCGCCGTTCCGCATCGCGAAAAACGGGGTTAGAATAAGAGCCAGACATACAATGACAAACAAAACCGCTTTTTTCATTTTTTCCGATCCTTTATGCTTATTCGGCCTTAAAGCCGTAACTTTCTACGATCCACTTACCGACTTCATACATGACGGCGATCTGCTTTTGTTGCAGTTGCAGCGGCGGATCGGCGAGGATATCGCCGGGTCTTACCTCTCTGCGATAGTTCGGCCATTTATTCGAGCCGCGTAAAGTGTTATGCCCCTCGAACGTAAAATCGCCCTCGTATCCGATCTCTTTCAGTCCGCGCATGACCTGATCCCAGTTGATCGTACCGGCCATAGGCATGACGTGAGAATCTCCGTTACCGTAGTTATCCTGCGCGTGAATAGCGCGAAGTTCTTCCCCGATTGCAATGATCTCTTTATATTGATCGGCCGCCTGGCAGTTGGCGTGGCCGGTATCCCAACAGACGTGGACTCGTTTCGAGCCGACTTTTTCAACAAAACCGCGAATATCTCCGCCCGTATTTAAAAAATACCCGGGATTCCACAGATCGGAAGAGTTTTCCGCCAGAATATCGACTCCGTATTTTTCGGCGTCTTCGGCGAGGATACGAAATAGTTCTACGTTTTTATCAAGAAATTTTTTCCTGCCGAAAAGTTTTGTGACAAGGTTGCTTCCGAGCGCTTCGGCATGAACGACGGTATGCGGAATACCGAGCATGGCGCAGGCCTCGATAGAACGTCTGGTTGCAAGTAAAGAGGCCTCTCGCCTCTTTTCGTCTTTAAAAAAGCACCCGGACGGCGAATGCGCCTGACAAAAATCAAAACCGAGTTTCGATGCGATCCGCGCGCACTCGTCTATCTCCTTTTTCCACCCGTCGCCCTCTTCCGTCCACGGCGAACCGTCGTAGATCGCGTCGTACATCGATAGATCGATATGCTTAAAGCCCGTTCCGGAAAACGCCGCAAGCGGCGCGGATATGCTTTTTTCTACAAAATAATCGGCAAAGTCGGCCGTCGTCGAAACCAGTCTCACGTTATCTCCTTTCTTAATATCTTCCGAATTCATTCATCTTGGGCACGTCGATATCAAAGCCGATAGGCGCGTCGTCCCGAAGAGTATAATCGCCGTTTTCATGATCGACAAAGAGTTTTTTCAGCGCGGAGAGGCGGAAAACAGCGTTTTCTTCCACCGTACTGTATTTGTAAACGGTTTTTGCCAGATCGCCGATATTACCCTTTGCCGAAACGAGAAGATTGTGCCGGATAACGCCGTTGCCCGGATTAAGAATAAAGTTTTTGTCGTCGGTATGAGAAAAATCGGCGCTGTAACGATTATACTGCGGAAAGGCTTCTCTCCAGACGTCGCTTCTCCAAGGCGACTCTTCCAACAGGTTCCAAAGCTCGCCGTTTTCTTTAAAGTGTTGATAAAAACTGCTACTTTCGTCGCCGGACAGCCCCTGCAAACCGCGATCGTCAAAGTTGATCGGGTCGTAAGAATTGACGACGATATTATCGTGCACGACAAGGTCTTGTCCGCCGCCAAGCTGGAAGCCGAATTTGGGCGCGTTGATCACGATATTACCGTACATGGTCTGTCCGGCAAGGTCGTCGTCCATATAGATACCGACGGGCGTGTGGCCATCCGCGCCGAGGTTATAGATCAAATTATACCGTATCACCGTACCGTAAAAATCCCATCTTCGTCCGGCATAGATAGCGCCGCCGTCGTCCGTCTTCAAATTGACGTCGTGAATAAGGTTGTATTCGATAAGTTGATTGTTCCCGTAATACGTAACGGCCTCGTGAGGCGAATTATATATTTCGTTATGAGAGCAAATATTGCCCACTCCGTCGAGAGTGACCGCCGGTTGATAGGTCTCGTAAATCTCCGACCAGTCGTGAACGAGATTATTATCGGCGCGGTTATTACCCGCTTTCAGCGTCTCGCGATCGCCGCCGTCGAGCAGTATTCCGCCCCTGCCGGTATGCGTGATCTCGTTGGAAAAAGCAAGGTTATTATACCCTTTCATAAGCAGGGCGTTGCCGCCCACGTTTTTGATCAGACAGTTTTCCACGGTATTGTTATCGCCCGTAACGTCTACGGCGTCTCCGCGCGTTCCTTTGACCGTAAATCCGTCGAATGTCAAATAACTTGCACGGACGTTGATGATATTATCGGCGGTAAGAGACAGTTCTACGACAGCGCCGTCGTTAAATCCTTCCGGCGGATAAAAATAGAGCATTCCGTTCGGACGATCGAGATACCATTCGCCGGGAGCGTCCAGTTCTTCCAACACGTTAAAAAAGTAATACGGCGCGCCTTTTTTAGGAACGAATCTGCTGACGAACTTCGGCGAGACAGTCATATTTTCGTGATCGACGCCCCCGATCGGCGTAGAGGCGTCCGCCCAGTCGTACGCCCAATAACCGAACATCCATACGTCGTCGAGCGTCTTCCAAGACTTGATGCGCTCGGAAAGGACTTTATCCATTTTATACACGTCCGGCTTTGGATTATGGATGGTATCGTTCAGATGGCTCATCCAACCGCTTTCGCTGCTTTCCACGACCTCGCCGGTATAAAGATACTCTTTCCCGTTGGGGTAACGCGCGATGGTCTGACGAGTATCGTCGATAAATAGCTCGCTATAGATATCGCCGACCCAATCGCCGTCGTAATACTTCGCGGTGTGGTAGTCGCCGATGGCGTATATTTTGCCGTATTGGTTTGCGGTAATGCCGAGTGCGAACAAGTCAACGGACAATACCTTTTCTTTTGCGGAAGGCGTAAGCCTACTCAGTACGTCCGCGCTCTCTGTTTTTTTGAAAGCGTCGTGCGGGAGCGAAGCGCCGCCGTTCAGGACCACCTCGCCGTCGCCGTAAGCACAGTAAGTCACAGGGCAGGTCTCCGTGCCGCCGTCTTCTTCGGTAAAAACGACGGAACCGACGTAGTACTCCCCGGCTTTGACCGCCACCGTAATGCCGTCCCGGGCCGTTTTGTCCATCGCTCGAACTTCGTCGCGCGCTCTTTCTATCGTCTTGAACGGATGCTCGAAGGCGCCGTCGTTTTCGTCGCTGCCGTCTGCCGAAACATAAAAGTCGGCGTTTGTAACAAGTCGTCTCGTTTTCGGTTCGATGACCTTACCGGCAACGGGAGTCGGTACTCTTTTGTAAGTCGCTTTATAGATATAAGGAAGTTGCGACGGCAGAATAGAACAGAGCGCCACGATAACGGACAGCACGAAAGCAACAACGGCGATCCACTTTTTTTTCGGCTGTCCTCGAGAAATAACGAGATAATAAACGACAAAGAAAACAAGCAAAAGGCCGTCCG
Source organism: uncultured Eubacteriales bacterium (assembly GCA_902766325.1). Classification (GTDB taxonomy): domain Bacteria; phylum Bacillota; class Clostridia; order Christensenellales; family DTU072; genus CAG-1782. The sequence continues at coordinate 3,587 of CACXDF010000238.1, forward strand.
CGATCGCACCCGCTATTTTCGGATGAAGTCCGTTCATGAAAACGTTGTTGATCAAAAAAACCATCCCGAAAAAAACGCCGCCGAATATCGCCGCGGAAAGGAGTCCCCACAAGACGGGTCTCTTTACAAATCGCGCCGTAAGGCATCCCGTCGCAGCCGAATACAGTACGACGGACAGAATATATAACGCCGGTATCCACGCGTCTAAGCTGTAATAAAAAAGTCCGGATGCCGCAATGGCCGATACCACCGCCGCAATAGTAAGGATCGTTTTTTTCACTTTTGTCCTCCCGTTTAAAACAACGAAAAATAAACAGTTCTGTTATATATAATTGTAATTTACGGAAACTTCCTTGTCAATCCCGACTTTGCCGGAAATAACGATAAAAAAGCGGATCTCTATAAAAAACAAAAAATCAATCGGACGATTTAAGTCCGTCGTTCCGGAGCGCGTAAGAAAGGGTGATACGTCTGAGACTTGCCACTACGCGAACGATGGTGATGAGACCGGCCGTCAGGTACATGGCCCCGGCTTCGTTCATCTTGTTATGGATAAAGTAGAAAAGTATAGTTCCCCCAATGGACGCAAGAGCGTAGATCTCTTTTCGGACGACGACGGGCTTTCTTCCGGACAAAAGGTCGCGCAGGATCCCCCCGCCCACGGCCGTGATCATGCCGACGAAGATCATCAGAATAAAGTTATCGCCCATACCGACGTTAACGGCGGTCTGGCATCCGCTGACGGTAAAGACGCCGAGTCCGATCGCGTCAAAAACGTCGACCACCCTTTTAATGATGCGGATGGCCTTTTTATTCAGTTTTTTATCCAAAATCTTAAAGACGATCAAAGAAACCGCTACGGTAACGACGACAGTCAGAACGTACTCGTAATGCAAAAACATGAGCGGTGGCTCGGTGCCCAAAACGATATCGCGAATAACGCCGCCGCCGAGAGAGGTGCATAAAGCGATAAAAAATATCCCGAACAGGTCGAGTTCGTACTCGATCCCGACGAAAACGCTACTCAGCGCAAACGCCACCAAGCCGACGATTTCCAATACCTGTAAAACTTCCAAAGATCCGACCTCCGCATATCGTCGAATTAATCATAAATCAAATAATTATCGTTTGCAACTTTTTTTAATTTATTTGCAGAATTATTTATTAAGTAATTGTTGTTTTAGTAAAATGCGGTATTGATTTTTCGCGGATGAAATGATATTATTAATTATCGGAAAATTTTTTTAAGGATCTTATGAAACTCTGGAAAAAAGTTATTATTATCGTCAGCGTTATCGCCGTACTTTTGGGGAGCGGAACGTACGTTTTGTTGCGACCGATCGCCTTACCTCCGGAACGGGAACTTCTGTACGAGGCCGAACCGAAAGCCGACCCTTTACGCTCTTTCTATGAAGTAAACGGCGTCGGAGGAAGCAGGTTTTTTATTCAGTCGCCGAAAACAGACGCGCTGAATAGCATTCCCGTTTCTCAATTCGGGGTGTCCCCGCGCAGAATGAATAACGCGAACGCTCTTAATCGCGCTTTCATTTATTGCAAAAATCATCCCGGCACACGCCTATATTTCGATGAAAAGGACGTTTATTACGTGTCGGGCGAGTTACTTATTTCCGACCTTAAAGACGTGTGTATCGACGGAAACGGCGCGAAGATCGTTTATGATTACCGCCACGGTCTGGTCGATATATACGGTTGCGAATGCATAGAGATACGCGATCTGACTTTCGACTGGGATTGGGATAAAAAACCGCTTAGCGCGCTCGCTCGCGCGGTAGAAGTGTCGGGACAAAAAAATACGCTCGACCTTATTTTCGACGTTCCGGAATACGCAAGAGAGGATATGCTCTACGCTATTACCGAGTGCGATGAAGAAACGGGTACGTACGGCGCGAAAGGAACCGTTATCGA
>CACXDF010000239.1 GCA_902766325.1 uncultured Eubacteriales bacterium
CGAGGAAGGATGGGACGCGCTCGGCGCGGAAATGACCGACAGTAACTTTTATCTTACCGCCGACCTCGCGGACGGTGACTCTTTATCGGATATCGTGACCGTGGATATGATCGGAGAAGGCGGCTCCGCGCTTTGTGATCTCGGCCCGACTCTTGACGCGGGACGGTACGATCTTGCGGTAACGCCTACGGGAAATGAAAATTACGACGTGACGATAGATCTCGGTTCGGAAGCCTTTTTGACGGTAAAAAGAAACCCGATCTCCGTTGTTTTGAACGTCGAAGACACGGTTTACGGCACGGCTTTCATCGCGCCGACCGTCGGACAAGGGATCGACGTGACGGGGTGGAAAGGAAGCGACAATGCCTCTTTGATTGGGGCGACGAACCTCCGCGTTTCTTATGCGTCCGTGGGGGATACCGCCGATCGGTTTTCGGTCGCGAGCGGCGCGTGGACGACCGAGGTTCCTGTTAAGGCGGGAGAATACTACGTGGTCGCGGAAATAAGCGGACTCAATAATTATGAAGACGCGACGGCCTGCAAAAAGTTTTCGATCGCAAAAAAAACGCTCACCGTTATCGTCGATGATAAAACCGTGACGTACGGAGAGGACGCGCCCGAATATATGGCCCGCCATATCGGTTTTGCTTATGAAGAAACGGTCTCCGATTTGGACGGAGAACTCGTTTTCGTCTGTGGCTATGTACGTCGCGACGGCGTAGGTACGAAACCTATCGTTGCGAGCGGATTAACTTCCGCAAATTACGAGATCGAGTATATAGGCGGCGTATTGACCGTCAAAGCGAAACCTATCGACGTTATCGCCGATAATAAGACGTCCGTTTTCGGCGATGCTCTTGTGCCTTTGACCGCGCAAGCGGATCTGATCGAGGGCGACGCTGCCGAAGACGTTTACGTTCTTTCTTCCGCCGTAAAAAACGATAGCGCGGCCGGTGTGTACGCCATTGTCGTTACCGCCGTCGAAAATAAAAATTACGTTATCACGCCGGTCGAGGGAACGTATACGATCGACGAACGAAAGACGACCTTGGCAAACGGCAGAACGCGATATTATAAAGAATTGATTGCGGAAGAAGCCGCGTCGGAAGAGGGAGTCGACGCGACCGTTCTTTTTAAGAACGCCGCCGCCGATCCTTCCGGGAGAAAGGAAGTCAAAATATACGTCGGCGACGTCGGCATCACGTTCAACGCGTCTGCGATACAAACCGTTTCGGAACAGTCCGAAAGCAGAATAAGAGTCAAGGTCGACAAGGAAGAGATCGTAACGGCGGAAGTGTCTTTACCAAATTGCCGCGCCATCGTTACGATGCCTTTCGACGGGGCGGTTTCTTCCGAGAAAGAGGTTAAAGTTTTCCGTATAGGAGATGACGGCAAAAAAACGACCGTAAGCGCTGTTTTTCGCGACGGCGTTATTACTTTCGATGCGGACGGTTCCGCCCGCTACGTCGTAACGTGCGGATACACGACCCGCACGATCGTGCGTATCGTCGCTGTCTGCGTCGCGGCGGCGCTCGTCATCGCCCTTTGCATACTTCTTTTCTTGAAAATCGAGAAAAAGAACAAATAAAAAGACGGCGTTCCTTCCGTAAAAACTTTTATTGTTAAATTAATATATTTGTGATATTATATTTATATGGCGGAAAAAGAGCGAACGTTGCGCGTAGAGGCCGAAAAGTGTTTTTTATCCTCGGAAAGCAGAGTTTTTAAAACGGAGCAATTCATAAAAGAGACCCGGCGGATGTCGGGCGCGGATGACTTTTTGTTCAAGATCGCCGAGGGGATATTATCGTCGCTACGTGATTTTTCGTTCGAAAGAGGAACGGAAAGCGCTTATTTCGCGTCCACGGAAGGAGGAGAACACTCCTTTTTGTTCCGTTTCGGCTGTCAGATAGATTCCGATTTGCCCTTGCTTACGAAGGATATCGTTTTTTTCCGATATATCGATCGAGAAAAGCGCAGCCGCACAAACGATCAACGCTTTATCGATTTTTTACTTTCTCATAAGCATTTTTTGTTGACCGTTCGTCCGATCAAAGATGATTTTTCGTCCGCCGAGTTTAAAAAAATATACCGTCTGTCGCATTCCGACACCGTCAATTTTCCGCTTCTCAACCGAGAACAGCGAAAGATCGTGACGACTGAGGACAAAAACGTCCTCGTGCAGGGAGTGGCCGGTAGCGGAAAAACAAATATCTGCATCGATAAGATCATCTACGCGGCAAGTCGGGATTATGCCGGAAGGGTTCTTTATTCCACTTTTTCGCGCGGACTTCTCGTAGACACGAAGACCCGTGTGAATCTTTTTAAAAAGAATCTTTCCGAGTTCGTCCGTACGTACGAGGAAGGTCGGGTCGTCTTTTGCGATAAAAATCATCGCGCGGCCATCGAAAACCGCTTGGGTCTCCTTTTTACCGTCGACGGAGAAAAGGAGATCGTGGATAAGATCCGGTCCATCATTTCGTTTTTGGAAACGCAGGTCGATTACTTTTTGCTCGAAGATCTGTATAAAAAACATATCGGTGAAAAAGAGGTAACGGACGAAGCCTATTTTATCAAAGAATACGTGGGTAATCTCAAAAACTATCGTTTGACGGGGATGCTGGATAAGTTGAAAGAGATCTCGTACGAAGTGATCTATAAAGAGATATTCGGCATGATCTACGGCAGGTACGACCCCGCCCGCCCCGCCCCCTGCATGACGAGAGAAGAGTATATCGAAGCGCGCAAAAACGATTTCGGTAAGGCGGAGAGCGACGCCATCTATTCCATCGCCGTCGATTACGGAAAATTCATGGAAAGAGAAGGACTGGAAGATAATAATTCTATCAGTCGGAAATTGATCGAAAAGTGCGGACAACTTTATTCTCTTACCATTCTCGACGAGGTGCAGGACTTTACGCAGGTCAATCTTTTCCTGTTCAAGAAGATATCTTTTCGCGTCTTTTGCGTAGGCGACGCTCTTCAGATGATCAACCCGTCTTATTTCGGTTTCGCTTATTTAAAAAGGCTTCTTTTTAAAGAAGACGAAGCGTCGGTGATCGAATTGAAGCACAACTACCGCAACAGCGAAAAAATAGAAAAAATCATCGAGTCGTTAGGAGAGATCAATCGTTCCCGGTTCGGAACGCACAGTTTCGTTCTGAAAGGACAAAGCGTGGAGAGCGGAACGCAAACGGCGGCGGCGTATGTGTACGGCGACCGCTTCGCAGAGCGGGTGGCGAAAGAAAACTTCGATAACTTTACCGTGGTCTGCTCGGGCGCGAAAGAAAAAGAAAGATTGAGAAAAATCCTGAAAAAGCAGGAGATACTGACCGTCTCCGAGATCAAAGGACTGGAGCGGGAAGCCGTTCTTCTTTATAACGTCCTTTCCGACAACGAAGAGAGGTGGAAAGCTCTCGAAAGAAACTCGGTCAATCGCAAGACGGCGGACGAGAATTCCGTTTATCGATATTATTTTAACCTCTTTTACGTCGGCGTATCCCGCGCAAAGCAATATTTGTACGTGGCGGAAAATAAGGACGTGCCGCTGTTTTCGAATTTTTTTAAGAACAATTTCGAGAAAAAAAGCGGAGAAGAGGCGATCAAACAACTCTCCGAAGTGGTGCGCAGGATCGAGGTGGATCAGGACGAGATCATTGAACGGACGATGCAGTTCGTACGGCTCGGACAGTACGACAACGCTCGCTTTTTGGCGGATAAGATCGAAGACGACGCCTTGCGCCGCGCTTATAATAATCGTATCGACGTCAACGAAGAATTTATTCGTCGCGGCGCTTATCGAGACGCGGGGATAAAGTACTGGCAACTGGGCATGACCGACGACGCGAAAGAAATGTTCTCTTTATCGGGAGACGAAACGTTGGCAGAATTGGTGGACGCCATAACGCAGGGGAATGCCGGAACGCTGGACGCGAGCGTCGTAAAGTTTTATCCCGATCTTACGGAGAACGAAGGGGCGCGCGCGCTCATTCTTCGCGTCCTGGAAACCGACCTTGCGCGCCTCGCCGAAAATCAAAAAGAAATCAACCGAAAATTCAAACGGAATAAAGGAAGGTAAAGTATGGACAAGACAGAAGACTTAAAGACTCTTATCGACGCTTTTATCGGCTACAGGGATCTGCTGACACCCATTCAAAGCGGTCTTTCGGACTTTTTGGAAACCTATAACGGAGTGCGGGACGACATCGAAAAACTGAATTCCGCTTTCGACGGGAGCGCGCAGAGCAATCTGCAATCGATCGCAAAGACGCTGGCATCCCAAGCGGAAAAAAGTACCGACCTTTCTTCCCGAATAGAGCAATTCGCCAAGGCGACGACCAAGTACGTGTCGCAGATAGACAATCTGGTCGCCCTTTTGGAGAGGACGGAGCAAAAGATCGCCGCCATCAACGAGATCGAAGGAAAGGCTTCCGAACAGATCAAAAAACTGGACGCAGTGATAGAAGAAAAGAAAATAAACTATAATCTACGCGATTTGCAGCGTTCTCTCGAAGGATACGACAACAACGTAAAAAAGGTAAGCGACTTTATTAACAAGGACGTAGCCGAAGTTCTCAGCGAAAACGCCCGTAAGATCGACGCGATCAAGCAGGGCGAAGAAAGTTTGGGGAAGGAACTCGCCGAAGAACGCGCGTCGGTGAGCGCTCTTCTGGAATCCTCGCAAAAGAACGCCGAGCTCTTGAAAAAGATCGCCGAAACGGGCGACGTCAACGAAGAATATATCTACACCGTCATTGATAAGTGGGCGGTCTCGAGAAAGGTGAAGATCAAGAAGTAAAATGAACGAGAGAGCAAAGAGACTGCTTGCGGCTGTCAAAAAGGACGACCTTGCCGCATTCAAAAAGGAATTCGACAAAGACACCGAAAAGTATTCTTTCGGTCGCTTTCCTTTGCTCAGCCTTTGCTACTTGTACGGCAGTTTCAAGATCGCCTTGACTTATGAAAGAAAGCTCCTTGCACTTTCTCGCTACACGATCGTCGAGGAAGACAGAGAAAGTTATTATTTGTTCAGGAAAAAAGCGCGCCGCGTTTTACGGCTGTACGTCGGGACTGAAAAAACGGTTTCGCCCCTCGTTATGCTCGCCGTACTCGGTCGGCACGACAGCCTGAAAGCGCTGTACCCGTCCGCGTATAAGGACGACGCCGTAAGAAGGGAGATAGCATACGCGGAAGAAACGCTGTACGACAGTCCTGTCGAATACGGCAAAAACAAGATCCGTATTCGTCGCCAAAAAATGGGCGCGAGAGAAAAGGCGACGGTCTTATCCGCCTGCGCGATGGCGTTGGTAATGATCGCTTGCTCTCTTGTCGGATACTTTTTTATACCGAACGATCGAGGGACGGAAGCGGAGCCCGTCGTTTTATCAAACGGGAAACAACTGGAACTCGCGATGAAGAACGAGGGCTTTTATTCTTTGTCCGGCGACGTGGAAACGCCTATGGAAAGCATAAGCGAATTCAAAGGAACGCTGAACGGTAACGGTCATAAGGTGACGCTTACCGGTAACGCGGGCGCCGTCTTAGGTAAGACGGAAGGCACGATCAAGGACGTGGAATTCGTCGTTGACGTCGGAGAAAAAGAAGTCGCCGACAGTACTGCGTTTTTTATTTCGGAAAACGTCGGGCTGCTCGAAAACGTGACGCTTACGATCAAAGGAAAGATCGTCGTGAAAAGTAAAGAAACGGAAGAAGAAAACAAAGAGACTCTTTACGTTTCCGCTTTTTGCGGCAAGAACAGCGGCACGATAACGGGATGCAACGTAAAGTGCGATCTGATCGCGGAAAATGCAGACGGCAGAAACGCATATATATCCGCTTTGGTATCCGAAAACAGCGGAACGGTAACCCAATGTCAAGTAAGCGGTTCGATCGCGTCCGACACGGCCGATCTCGCCGGCGTTGTCGCCGAAAATGAGGCGGAAGGAAAGGTAACGAATTGTGAAAGTGCTCTTACCTTGTCGCAATCGTCGGAAAGAAAAGGCTGGTCGCCGAACGTCTCGGGCGTGTGTTTGCATAATTACGGCGCGGTGTCGGATTGTTCTTTCACCGGATCCGCTTCCGCAAACTGCAAAGTCAGCGTAGCGGACGAGACCGAAGAAGAACAACAGCAGGAGATCGTATACCTCGGCGGCGTCGCGTGCATCAACGAAGGCACGGTGGAAAACTGTTCGTTCGACGGCGAAATCGTCGGGAAGTCGCAAGGCGCGTCCGTTTATCTCGGAGGCATTGTTTCTTTGAACACGAATAGCATCGTCGGATGTTCTTCTTCCGGAAAGATCGAAACGAAGGCAAAAGAAGCCCGCTCTTTTGTCGGCGGGATCGCCGGGATCAATTTTTACGGAAACGATGATAAAAGTTATCGGTTCGGCAAGGTCGAAAACGCGGTTTCTTCAGTCGAAATAAAATCTTCTTCCGAGGATGCGAACGACGTTAACGTCGGCGGATTGGTCGGCTTTAATAATTCCGGGATCGTAACGGGCGGAGAGACTTCGGCTCGGATCGAAAGCGACGCCGCGCGATTTTATCTTGGGGGCGCGGTCGGTTGCAGTACTATGCAAAATACACTTTATTTTTATTCTTCCTATTTGGGAGTGTTTGGTGTCAAGTCAACGGCTTCGGTCGTTGCGCTCGGAGATGCCGAACAAGAAAACTATATGGGCGGCATCGCCGGAGCGACCACCGTCGGTTTGAGCGGTTGCGAATATAACGGCGTTTTGAAAGGGAAGAACAACGTTCTTGTCGGCGGCATAGCCGGTCTGGGAAGATACTCTATCGAAAGTTGTTCCGCAACCTCTGAGATCGAAGTAAACGATAAGGCTTACGTCGGCGGGATTGTGGGCGCCGGAGACGGAAGCGTCTCCAATTGCGTTTCTTCGCTGACAGCTACCGTAAGAGACGAGTGCTTTGTGGGCGGAACGGTCGCCGTGAGTTCTTATCAAAGCGGCGCGTCCGTTACCGGGTGCGACGCGACCGTTTCGGTCAATGCCGGCAATAAGGTCACGGCGGGAGGCATCGCGGGCCGGTCGTCCGTGGCGATCGGTGCCTGCAAAGCGGAAGGCCGTTTATCCGGCGGATCGGAAAGCGTCGTCGGGGGACTGGTCGGCAGCAGTACGGGCGGTATCGTAAGATCTTCTTATTCGTCCGTAAAGATCATATCCGGGGACTCTTCCGTCTTGGGTGGCCTGGTCGGAAATAACGATCAGGGGAAAGCCGGTTATTGTTTTTCCGCTTGCGAATTGACGGCGGGAGAAAGTTCTTTCGTCGGCGGAGCGATCGGAAGCGCGGACGGCGCTTGGGTAAAATCTACTTACGAGTTCAAAGACACAAACAGAGAAAGCGCCAGGCAATACTGTATCAGGATGTACGGAGACGATAGCAAAACAGAAGAGATTTTGGAACAAAGTTTGTCGAACAACGCCTATTATTACAAAAATTCTTACGTCGGAACGGGCGTCAGAGCGTTTGGAAGAATAAAAGATTACGACGATGCGCCGGAAGAAGCCTACGACCTGCAAGCAGCGGCTTATTCCACCGAAGCGGAAATGAAACAGAGCGAAATTTACAAGGAGGTATACAAAGATGAAGCTAAGTAAAGGAATGCTCGTTTATCTTATCGTGATGGCTGTGACCATTTTGTTCGATCTCGTCTTTGCGGGAATGACGACCTGGGTGCTGGTCGGGAAGGTCGGCGGAGCGTTTTTCGTGCCGGAATGGTTCTTTCCGCTGTGCATCGCGGCCGCTGCCGTGAACGGGGCGTTTTTTGTATTTACGATCGTGTTTTTCGCAATAAAAAGAAAATAATGTCCATTGACAAAACAAATAATTAGAATTATAATTCATAATGTTTATTGTGATTTCCCATAGGAGGACGTCGGATGCATACTTCCGTTCAGAAAAAAATCGTTAAATTCGTCTTGCTTACCGTTCTGGTGGCGTTAATGACGGTGATTTCCGTGACGGCGCTGGCCGCTTGCGGAGAAATAAGGTACGACTATTACGTCCTTACGACCGCGGACAACGGAGACGGGACGCTTACCGTGACCGCTTGCACCGTCGTTAAAGACAAACCGGTCGTGATCCCCGCCGAGCACAACGGTAAAAAGGTCGTCGCACTCGGAGACGGAAGCAAAAACGTTTTCAGCGGGTGCGAATTCACGACGTTGATCGTGGAAGCGGGAGTCAAAACCATCAGCGATAACGCTTGTTTGAACTGGTCTACGCTTAAAACGCTGGAACTGAACGAAGGATTAGAGAGGATCGGCGCGAAAGCCTTTGCCGGATGCACTGCTTTAAAGGATATAAAAGTTCCTAAATCGGTCACGAGTATCGGCGAAGAAGCCTTCGAGGATACCGCTTGGTACGAAGAGCAATCGAACGGTAAGATCATCTACGTCGGCAGCTTTTTGTATGAATTCAAAGGCAATATGGCCCCGAACACCGAATTGACGGATATCCAAGCCGACACCAAGTATATTTCGGATTATGCTTTTTCCGATTGCAGCGGTCTTAAGTCTATCGTCTTGCCCGCAGGTCTCCAAAAGATCGGCGCAAACGCTTTTTCCGGATGTACGTCTTTGGAGTCTATCGACATTCCCGCGTCCGTCAACAGCGTGGGAGAAAAGGCCTTTGCCGGTTGTACGCTCCTGAGTAGCGTACATATTCCCGCCGGGATCGGCTCCGTTGCTCCGTCGATGTTCTACGATTGTTGCGGCTTAAATAACGTCGTTATCGACAACGGTATCGAATCCGTCGGAGACGCCGCATTCGAAAACTGTATCGGGCTCATCGATATCGATCTGCCCGCCTCGATGAAAGGAATCGGGAATGACGCTTTTAAGAACTGCGTCAAATTGCAGACGGTCACCAATGCGCAAAACATAGAAAAGGTAGGAGACGGCGCGTTCGATAACTGCATTTCTCTTACTTCCTGCGTCTTATCCGAACAAACCAAAGAGATCGGAGAGGGCGCCTTCAATAACTGCGTTTCCATCGAAGAGGTAGAACTGCCCGCAAAGACCGAATCCGTCGGCGCGTCCGCATTCAATAACTGTATCAACATCGAAAAGATCATCATTGAACGGAATGGCGACGATAAGGTTTCCCTTTCTTTCGGTTCGGATGCCTTTAATAACTGTTTTAAGTTAAGCGGCATATATATCGACGACCTCGACGCCTGGTGCGGATATGCGTTTGGAAATGCGCTTTCCAATCCTCTTTATCAGGCCGGGAAACTGCTGCTTAATAACGAAGAAGTGACCGAACTTACCGTATCTCAGAACGTCAAAAAGATCGGCGCGTACGCCTTCGTCAACGGTCGTTTCGATAAAGCGACTCTTCCGGCCGGCCTCGAAAAGATCGGCGCGTCCGCATTCAAAGGATGCCTGCTGCTAAAGAACGGCGGCGTGTATATCGACGATCTCGATAAGTGGTGCGGGATCGAATTCGAGGATGCCGAGTCCAATCCGCTTTTTTACGGCGAAAAGTTGTTTGCCGCGGGACAGGAAGTAGAAGAACCCGTTCTTTCCGAAAACGTGACGAAGATCAATTCTTATGCGTTCTGCAACTGCCTGTCTCTCAAAAAGATCACCATTCCCAAGACGGTGGAAAGCGTCGGTAAGTCGGCTTTCAGCGGTTGCGCCCATCTTGCGGCGATCAATATCGATTTCGGCGAACAGCCGGAAGAGTGGGACGCCGATTGGGACGAGTTCTGCGGTACCGAAGTGGAAGGCGGCGTCGTGATCGACTGGACGGGAGAAAAGAAGGTCAAACTGACTACCAATACCATCATGGCTATCGTCGTCGGCGGCATTTTGGTCGTCGTTGTGATCGTCCTGCTCGTCATGTGGGGTATCCGTAAGATCAAAAAGAAGATCCGCAGTAAAAATGCTCCGGTCGAAGAAAAGAAAGAAGAGCCGGAACAGAAGATCGCTCCGGAAGAAGCGTCCTCCGAGGACAAAGCGGAATAGCCTTTGATCCCGATCAATAACAAAGCAGAGCCCCGTAAAGCATGTTTTACGGGGTTTTCTTTTGGCAAAGATGTTATTTTATTCATATAAAATAAAAGCAAATGGTCTCGCTTGCTTGCGCTTTTTATAAAAAATATGATAATATAATAAAAAATTATTTGTCGAGAAGGTAAAAAATGAAACATACCGACATCAAAGAAATATTGGAAAAGAAGCACACGGGCGAGAGCCTGACCGTTTGCGGATGGGTCCGTACGAGCAGAGACTCCAAGAATATGGCCTTTTTGGAACTGAACGACGGCACCAGTCTCGATCGACTTCAGATCGTCATCAACAAAGAAGTCATCGCCGACGTCGCTCCTTTTATGAAACTGGGTTCGGCCCTGAAGGTCGAAGGCAAAGTCGTGCCGTCCGTCGCCCGCGAAGGGGGCGTGGAACTGGACGCAGACTCCATCGTCGTCCTCGGCGATTGCCCGGCCGATTATCCCCTGCAAAAAAAGAGACATACGCTCGAATATCTGAGGACGATCCCTCACTTACGTTTACGGACCAATACCTTCAACGCCGTTTTTCGGGTCAGGAGCGTTTTGGCCGCCGCTTTGCACGAGTTTTTCCAAAGCAGAAATTTCGTATACGTCAATACGCCGCTGATCACCGGTAGCGACTGCGAAGGCGCGGGAGAAATGTTCCGCGTGACGACGCACGGTTATAAGACGGACGCCAAGACGGAAGAAGAATATTACGCCACCGATTTCTTCGGCAAGAAAGCCGGTCTTTCCGTTTCCGGCCAGTTGGAAGGAGAAGTGTGCGCGATGGCTTTCGGCAAGATATACACCTTCGGACCTTCTTTCCGCGCCGAAAACAGCAATACGCCAAGGCACGTCGCCGAATTCTGGCACATCGAGCCGGAGATCGCGTTCGCCGACCTGAACGACGTGCTTGCGCTTGCCGAAGATATGTTCCGTTCGGTCGTGGGAACGGTACTGAAAAAGTGCCCGACCGAGATCGACTTTTTCGAACAGCATTTTGAAAAAGGTCTTCATCAAAAGCTGGAAGACGCCATTAAAGAAGATTTTGCCATTCTCGATTACACCGATGCGATCGAGATCCTGAAAAACAGCGGAGAGACCTTCCAATATCCCGTATATTGGGGCTGTGATCTGCAGACGGAGCACGAACGCTACATCACCGAAAAACACTTTAAAAAGCCCGTTTTCGTCATCAACTATCCGAAGGAGATCAAATCTTTCTATATGAAGCAGAACCCCGACGGGAAGACGGTGGCTGCCAGCGACTTGCTTGTGCCCGGCGTAGGCGAGATCATCGGCGGAAGCGAAAGAGAAGCCGACTACGATAAGCTCCTTTCCGCTATGAAAGCGCGCAACATGGATATCTCGGCTTATAAAGATTATCTCGAATTGAGAAAGTTCGGTTCGACGCCGCACGGCGGTTTCGGATTAGGCTTTGAAAGAATACTGATGTACGTGACCGGTATGAGCAACATCCGCGACGTCATCCTGTATCCTCGCACCGTCAACAACTTGTATTGATAAATGAAAAAGCTGACCCAAAAGCAAACGCTTGTTATCGTCTTGATCGCATTTTTATCGGTCGTCGCCGCTCTCGGAACGGCAGGAGGCATCATTTTGTTTACGCCTAAATCCAATCCCGAATACGTCGCTCATCGAGGCTTGAGCGGATATTATCCCGATAATACGGCGGCTTCCTTTACCGCCGCGGCAACGAATCAAAAGATCTACGGTATCGAAACGGACATTCGCATGACCGTCGACGGATATCTGGTTTGTTCTCACGACGCCGACGCCGTTTTCGTTGACGGAACCAAGCGGAAAGTGGAAGAAAGCACGTTTGCCGAACTGACCGAAAAGCCGCTCCAAAACACCAAAACGCAGGACGAAGCCGTCGTTTGTACCTTTAAGGAATATCTTTCCATCTGCAAAAAAGGTAATAAGATCGCCGTGGTGGAGCTGAAGGACGTCTTCACCGAAGAGATGGTCGCACAGGTGCTCGCCGAGATCGACGAGGCGTACGACCGCAAAAAGTGCGTTTTCATCGCTTTCGATTACGACAGTTTGTATCGGGTGCGTCTCGCTTATCCCGAGGCGGAATTACAATATCTTTCCAGCAAAAAGAACGATCCCCGTTTTAAAGAGTGTCTGGAAAAAGGCATTTCCATCGACGTGCATTACGGCGCGGCAAGCGGAACGCTGGTCAAGAAGTTCCACAAAAAGGGTTTAAAAGTCAACGTTTGGACGGTCAACGACGCTTCTACGAAAAACAAAGTCCGTCGTTACGGAGTGGACTTTATTACCAGCAACTTTTTTTACGAAAACTAAAAGAAAAATAACCAGTAAGGCGGAAAAATAATATGTTGATCATTCCGAAAAACTACAACGACACGCTCAGCTATCGCGACACGCAAAAGGCGATCAAATTCGTTCGTGACACGTTTGAGAAAAAACTGTGCGCGGCGTTGAACCTGGAGCGCGTCAGCGCCCCTCTTTTCGTCGTTGCGGGCGAAGGCATCAACGACGATCTCAACGGCACCGAAAGAGCGGTCGATTTCGATATTTTGAACATCAAGGACGTTACGGCGCAGATCGTGCACAGTTTGGCCAAGTGGAAACGTCTCAGTTTGAAGAATTACGGCTTTAACGCGGGCGAAGGCTTATATACCAATATGAACGCCATTCGCCGCGACGAAGAACCCGACAATATCCACTCCATTTACGTCGATCAGTGGGATTGGGAAAAGGTCATCACTCGCGAGCAGCGTACCATTCCGTACTTGAAGACGGTCGTTTGCGACATTGTGAACGCCATTTGCGATACGCTGGACGAAGTGAAAAAGTTGTATCCCAATACCGTTACGTTGAAAAGAGAAGTCACTTTCATCACGTCGCAGGAATTGGAAGATAAGTACCCCGATCTCACCCCCAAGCAGAGAGAAGACGCCTTCGTAAAAGAGCATAAGACGGTCTTTGTGATGCAGATCGGCGATAAATTAAAGAGCGGCGTTCCGCACGACGGCAGGGCCCCCGACTACGACGACTGGGCGCTCAACGGCGATATCCTGTTTTGGAACGACGTGCTCGGTATCGCTTTTGAAGTCAGCTCCATGGGTATTCGCGTCGACGAAAAATCTCTTGCCGAGCAACTGGAAAAAGCCGGATGTCCGGAAAGAAAAGAATTGATGTATCATAAAAAACTGCTCGCCGGAGAGCTTCCTCTTTCGGTCGGCGGCGGCATCGGTCAATCCCGCCTCTGTATGCTCCTCTTGGGCAAGGCGCACCTTGGAGAAGTCCACGCTTCCATCTGGCCCAAAGATATGGTGGAAGAGTGTAAAAAGAACGGCATTAAGTTGCTGTAAGCAGTTTAAACTAATAAAAAAGACGTGGAAATGTTGTCCACGTCTTTTTTTATTTTGGGAAATGTATTTAAGAATAGTTGTCGCTCAAGCCCAATATATAATCAGAGGAAAGATCTAAGGCTTTGCATAGTTTTGCAAAAGTGTCCAGTTTTGGTAGCTTTTTTGTCGTACAGTATTGTGTAATCATCTCGGGAGATACGCCTACCTTGTCGCCAATTTCAGCCATGGTTAAATGACTGTTTTTTATTTCTTCGCTTAATCTTTTTTTGATTATATCGTACGTATCCATAGTTTTTTATTCTTCTCCTTCTTTCGCCATTCTAACCGTTGGTTATCTTTTTATCTTGACAACTAACCAACGGTTAGCATATAATTAATTTCAGTAACAAATGAGGTGACGAATATATGGCATTGATAACATGTCCTAATTGTGGCAGAAAGGGAATCAGCACAAAAGCTTATTTTTGTGTTGGTTGCCATTGCCCTATAGAAAAAATAAATAGAATGTTGGATGAGATAAACGAGAAAAACAATGCAAAGCCGGTTACTGATCAAAAGGTACAGGTAAAACCAATAACGACGATACCGCCGGTATCATCTCCTATACGGTCGAAGCAAGCACATAATGAAACAGAAAAATGTGAGCCGAAGAATAGGAAATTTGACGAGATAAAAAAAACAGAGAGCGCTTTAAAGGGTATGGCTCCAGATTATAATTATGTAAATTTGGGTGATTACTACTCTTCAAACATTGACGATGATAGTTACAGAGACGCCGAAGACTATTTAAGCGAATACAGGGATTGCCTTGACGGAATGAATGACGATGGTTGGTTTTATCCCGATTAACAATATGCAGGAATAAGAGGTTTGTTGATGTCTGATTATCCAGTACTTACAGAGGATGTTATTTTTTCATATTTAACACATAAAGACTTAGATAAAAAAAGAAGAACATTTAAAAAGGGAAAAGAATATTACGAACAAGAAAAGATATACGATATAATTCGTAATAGTAAACATACCCAATTTAAAGCAAAATCAATCGGAAGCAACGGAGAGACCTGGGAGTGTTACCTTGGATTTAAAGGCGGCAAGTTGGTTGCTCATAGATGCACTTGTCCGGCACATGCGAATTATGGAGGTCCATGCAAGCACCAAATTGCTTTAATGTTTTGTTTGGAAGAGGCTCGGCAAGAAGAGATAAAGAGAGAGAGACAAAAAGAAAAACGGACAGAAAAATATATTCTTTGCTCCGAATGTAAAAACATATATGAAGTCTGTCATTCAATGTGTCCAGTTTGTGGTTGCCCAACAACAGAAAACAGGATTTTTGAATCAGGGGAGAAAAAGAATAAAGATATTCTTTGTAAAGAGTGTGGATACAGATACGATCAATCATTTGAGTTTTGTCCGGAGTGTGGGTGCTCGACTACAGAAAATATTATAAAAATCAATGTCCAAACAAAAGAACAAGAAAAAACCACTGTTACGAGCAAAACAACAGAAAAAAAAGAACCATTAGGATACTATTACAAAACTGAAAAGAAGCAAACAAGTTATATAGATGCACAACAAAAAGAAAACGAGGAAACAAAACAAGAATTCGTTTTTACGCCCGGTTGTCTTTTATGGATAGTGATTGGGGCTCTCTTATTTATTTTTTTAATCGTAATATTCTTTATTGGCTAAAACGATTTCAAGAAGGCGGAAACATTTTCTTTTTTTGCGCTCAGTTTTCCTTGCGCGAAGGAAGAAGTGCCGCCGCCTTTGCCGTTGAACGCGGCGTTCAGGTCTTTGATAAAAGGTCGGACGTCGGATGCGGAAGAGAAGACGACGTAAGAAATA
>CACXDF010000240.1 GCA_902766325.1 uncultured Eubacteriales bacterium
AAGGAAAGAACGGGCAAGGTCCGTACCTGCATTCTGTTCGACGCGGATGCGATCGATAAGATCAACGCCGTTATCGGCGATAAAGCCGTTGCCGTTCGCGGTAAGTACGGATACGCCATCGTCGACAAAGACGTTGCGGTGACCTTTGAACGCGATTGCGGCATTCGGAAGATCCGCGTTTTATAAGAAGCATATGGAATTAGTCCTCGCGACCAACAACAAACATAAAATAACCGAAATAAAGAGTATACTGGGAAAATCTTTTTCCGGTATACTTTCTTTATCGGAAGCGGGTTTGTGCGTAGACGTAGAGGAGACGGGCTCGACTTTTGCCGAAAACGCTTTTCTCAAAGCCTCTACCGTATGTAAGCTGAGCGGGAAAGCCGCCCTTGCAGACGATAGCGGATTGGAAGTAGACGCGCTCGGCGGCGCGCCCGGTATCTATTCCGCTCGCTATGCGGGCGAAGACCAAAACGACGAAAACAATATAAAAAAATTGCTTTCCGTATTAAAAGAGGAGAACGACAGACGAGCGTCTTTTACCACGGTGCTCTGTCTATGCTATCCGGACGGAAAAACGGTCTATGCTACCGGAAAGACGTTCGGGACTATCCTTTATGAAAAAACCGGTGATAACGGCTTCGGCTATGATCCCGTCTTTTTCAGCGAGGACTTAAAAAAATCCTTCGGAGAAGCGACCGCCGAAGAAAAAAATTCGGTCAGCCACCGCAGTAGAGCTTTGCACGCTCTTTTGGAAAAAATCGATTTTTGATCTATGCTGAATTTCGCGCCGCTCACCCTTGACGTCCTTCCGCAGATAAAGCGGTATCTGGACGGGTGTAACTACCGTGTATCCGCTTATTCCTTCGCATACAAGACGATGTGGAAGTTCTATTATCGCGCGGAATACGCAGTTTCCTGCGGCTGCCTTATTTATAAAAACTCTCTTTTCGGTAAAAAAACCGTCTTTAATTATCCCGTTCCGCTCAGTGGCGACGCGGACGAAATCGCCGCTCTGCAAGAAATAGATGATTATTGCGTCGAAAACTATTCTCTCCCCGTTTTTATTGACGTTCCGCAAGAGAAAATGTCGATTTTAACGGAAAGATATTATTTTATGAATATCTCCGAAGATCGGAATTTTGACGAATATCTATATAAAGCCGAAGATATCAGAACTTTTTCCGGAAAAAAATACGCGGGTCAACGTAATCACGTCAATAAGTTTTTTTCACTGTACCCGAACGCCGAATTTCGCACTTTGCGCTCGAGCGATAAAAAACTTATTCGGGATTTCTTTAAAAAGTACGACGAAGAAGGTAATTCGGAGGGTAGAAAGATCGAGTCGAAATTGGCAAAAAAGATACTTCTTACTTTTCCGCTGAAAGAGTTTCGATCCGGTTGCTTTTTGGTCGACGGAAAGATAGTATCTCTTACTTTCGGCGTAAAAATGGGCGATACGCTGTTTATCCATATAGAAAAAGGACTGAAAGAATACGAAGGCGTCTATTCGGCTACCGCAAACGCCTTTGCGAAAGCGAACCCGGACGCCGAATATATAAATCGCGAAGACGATTCCGGCGAGAGGGGATTGAGAATATCAAAAACGCAGTATCATCCTCTTGCCATGATCCGCAAAAAGCGCGTCGAAATAAAGAACGAATGGGAAAAGGTATCCGCTTTTCCGTCGTTGAAAACGGAAAGACTGACGTTGACGGGGATCGAAAAGAAGGATTCCGCCGACTACTACGCCATTTGTACGGACGACGAAAGGAACGTTTATTGGGGGTACGACTATAAAAAGGACCTTCGCGGAGAATTATACAAGGATTACTTTTTTGACGTCCAAAAACACGATTTGAAGCAAAAGGTATGTTTCAGTTTTGCCGTTCGTCTGGACGGAAAGATGATCGGCGAAGGCGTTTTGTACCGTTTTACCGGTACCGGACAAGCCGAAGCGGGGATCAGGATCGCCGCGCCCTACGCGGGCATGGGGTACGGAAAAGAGGCTTTTTACGCTATGACGGACTGGGCTTTGTACGGACTGGGACTGAATAAAGTCGTTTCGAAATGTTATCGCCAAAACGCCGCCAGTTACAAAATGCTTTCTTCGGGCATGACGCGCATCGGCGAAGACGAGACGTTTTTTTATTTTGAAAGAAGAGTATGAAAGAGTATAAGGACATTTTTTTAGACCTCGACGATACGGTGCTGGATTTTAAAAAAGGCCAGCACGACGCGCTTTTTTCCGCTTGCGATGAATTCGGCCTGGTCATCACCGAAAACGATTATCGCGAGTACGATAAGATCAATAAAGAGTCCTGGAAGGCGTACGAGCGTGGCGATATCGAAAAAGATGCGATGCTCGTTCGGCGTTACGAGCGCTTTTTGAGTTATAAAAACGCGAAAGGCGACGCCGAGAAGTTAAACGGACTGTACGGAAAGTACCTTTCTATGCAGGGCTGTTTTTTGCCCGGCGCAGAAGAAGGAGTGAGATATTTGAAAAGCAAATATCGTTTGAGTCTTATCACAAACGGAAATCTTACCACCCAAAAAGGTCGCCTTGCCGCGGCGGGATTGACCGATTTTTTCGATTATCAATTCATCTCCGACGGCGTCGGTTTTCGTAAGCCCGATCTTGAGTTTTTTACGCACGCGCTTGAAGTCAGCGGCGCAAAAAAAGAAGA
>CACXDF010000241.1 GCA_902766325.1 uncultured Eubacteriales bacterium
ATCCGCGCCCGTATGGACGAAGGTTGGGTGCTGATGCTCTTTCCGCGCAGCGGCCTCGGCTTTAAGTTCCGCCTGCAACTGAATAACACCGTCGGCGTTATTGACAGCGATTATTATTACAGCAAGAACGAAGGACATATTTTTTGCAAGATCACCAATGACTCCAAAGAAGAAAAAACGCTTGAACTGAAAGAGGGAGAAGCGTTTTGCCAAGGTATCTTTTTGCCGTTCGGTCTGACGATCGACGACGACGCCGCGGGAGTAAGAGACGGAGGATTCGGGAGTACGGACGGAAAATAATTTTTTTTCGTGTTACTTCGTAAAGGTTTACAAAACGGTTTTTTATTGGTATAATACCACCCAAACAAAGGTGAAAGATGATTACCGACGAAGATATCAAGAACAAATTGCTTATTCTGTTCATACTCGACAAGTATGAAACGGCGATAAGCCAAGAGATCTTAACGCAGATGTGTTGTATCGACAACAACTGGATCCCGTATTTTTGTTTCGGGCATTTTGTCGACGAGCTCATCGGCGCTCGTTTCGTCATGTCCGAAGCCGATAAAAACGGCGGTAACGATCGTCTTTTGTCCATCAGCGACGACGGAAAGGTCTGTCTCAGCTATTTTTACAGCAGTATCTTCAAGTCTCTCCGCGACGACGTGTCGGAGTATATCCGTCAAAATAAACTGAAATATCGTAAAAAGCAGGAGTTTGTTTGTAACTACGACAAAAACGAGGACGGTAGCTATACCGTGCATTGTATCGTCTTTAACGGACAGGTCATACTCTTCGAGCTTAAATTCGTCGTGCCTAACGTCCGCAAGGCGGAAAGCGTCGCCATCAAGTGGCAGGAAGCCGCTCCCGAGGTTTATAAAAATTACGTAGATCTTTTGATCGATTAGGAATCATAACTTATGCAACAATACACCATTTTCGACAGCCACGCGCACATCTATCCTCAGAAAATCGCCGTGAAGGCTGCTACCAGCGTGGGCAACTTTTATTCCACGGGCATGGCCGGAGACGGCACCATAGAGACTCTTCTTGCTTTCGGTAAGGAGGCGGGTATCAGTAAGTACGTCGTGCATTCGGTCGCGACGTCCGCCCATCAGGTCTCGTCCATCAACCGCTTTATCGTCGACAGCTGCAAAGCGCATCCGGAGTTTATCGGGTTTATGACCCTTCATCAGGATATGACCGAGCAAGAGATAGCCGACGAAGTGGACGTCTGTATAAAAAACGGTATCAGGGGCGTTAAACTCCATCCCGACTTTCAAAAATTCGCCATCAATTCGCCCGAAGGGCAAAAGATGTATAACGTAGTCGGAGAGCGCCTGCCGATCCTGTTTCATACCGGCGATAAGCGCTATAACTTTTCTTCTCCCTACTTTTTGGCGGAGATGGCAAAAAAATATCCCAAGATGCGGTTTATCGGCGCGCACTTTGGGGGATATAGTTGTTGGGAGCAGGTAGCCGACGCATATAAGGGATGCGACAACGTATGGTACGACACTTCGTCCACGACCGGCTTTTTCGGCGACAAAGTGTTTCTTGCCGGACTTATCCATACGCTCGGCGTCGAAAAGTTTTTTTTCGGGTGCGACTATCCGATGTGGAAGGCCGATGAAGAGATAGAACGGTTTTTGAATATCCCGTTGACCGAAAAAGAAAGAGAAGCGATCTTTTCGGGCAATTTGAAAGAATTTTTAAATATCTGAAAAAAGAACGGAGGCGAATAATGGATCTGACTTATGAAAGAAAAAACGTACTGAAGGAGATCGACGAAAAAGAACGCGAAGCCGTTTTTGCTTACGCCGAGGGATACAAAAAGTTTCTCGACGGCGGCAAGACCGAACGCGAAGCGGTGGCGGAAACCGTTTTGCTTGCCGAAAAGAAAGGTTTTAAGTCGTACGAACTCGGTCAAAAGATCGTTCCGGGAGATAAACTGTACTATAATAACCGCGGTAAGTCTCTTTTTCTGATCAAAGCCGGTAAGAAAGAACTGTTAAGCGAGGGGCTCCGCATCCTCGTCGCGCACGTGGACAGTCCGAGACTGGACTTAAAACAGGTCCCCTTGTACGAAAAAAGCGATATTGCTTATTTAAAAACGCACTACTACGGCGGCATTAAAAAATATCAATGGTTGACGGTACCGCTGGCGCTTCACGGCGTGATCGTCAAAAAAGACGGTAGCGTGATCGACGTTAAAGTAGGCGAAAAAGAAGACGATCCCATATTTTACGTTACCGATCTTTTGCCGCATCTGTCCCAAGAACAGAACGAGAAGAAAGTGGCGACGGCGTTCAATCCGGAAAAATTGAATATCATAGTAGGCGCTTTACCGCTACCCGAAGAAGAAAAAGACGCGGTAAAGAAAAGCGTGCTTTCTATCCTGAGCAAGCTATACGGTATTTGCGAAGAAGACTTTTTGAGCGCGGAAATAGAAGCCGTTCCCGCTCTGAAGGCGCGCGACGTCGGGTTTGATCGGACGCTTGTCGCTTCTTACGGACACGACGACAGAGTATGCGCCTATCCCGAGATCACGGCGACGCTCGATACGGATACCGACCGCACCGTCCTGACCATCCTCGCCGATAAAGAAGAGATCGGAAGCGAAGGGAATACCGGTATGCAGTGCGACTTGATCGCCGATCTGATCGACTGTATCGCGGCAAGTTACGGCCTTTCTTCGGCGGTGCTTCGCGCTCGCAGCAAGTGTCTTTCGGCCGACGTTACGGCGGCGTACGATCCCTCCTATAGCGACGCTTTTGAAGAAAAGAACGTCGCTTACATGGGTAAAGGCGTCGCAATGAATAAGTTCACCGGGGCGAGAGGCAAGTCGGGCAGTAACGACGCTTCGGCGGAGTACGTCGGTTTTTTGCGCGGCATTTTTGCCGGGGACGACGTGATCTGGCAGACCGGAGAACTGGGCAGAGTCGATCTCGGAGGCGGCGGCACGGTAGCAAAGTACCTTGCGAATCGCAATATCGACACCGTCGACCTCGGCGTACCCGTTCTTTCCATGCACGCTCCGTACGAGTTGATCGCCAAGGCCGATCTGTATCAGGCGCATAAAGCCTTTTCCGCATTCGTCAAATAAGAGGTGAAATATGAAGATCACGCTCAATCCCAATCAAGAAATAGTCAACGTCGTAAAAGAAGGCCTCAAAAAGCGCGGAGGATATTGTCCGTGTCGGAGAGAAATGACCGAGGACACCAAGTGTATGTG
>CACXDF010000242.1 GCA_902766325.1 uncultured Eubacteriales bacterium
TTCAGGAAAGGATCTTCGTTTCGGCAAGATACTTATTGGTCTCGTAATAGCTACTTAGCGTGCCGATATCGGACCAATACGAATAATCCACGCAGGCATAACACCTGCCGACGAGCCGAGGTAAAAGATCCTTCCCGAAATCATAAAATCCGTCCGGGATCATCTGCAGGATTCTTTTTTCGATCACGTATATCCCCGTATTGACGAGAGCGGGCCGCACGACTTCCGGTTTTTCAATAAAACTCGAAATACGGTTCTCAAAGTCTATTTCCAGAGTGCCCAAACCGATAGGATACGGGTGCGGTTGAGCTACGATCGTAAAGGGAGAACGCTTTGAAAAATGAAAAGAGATCGCCCTCTTTAAATCTATCTCCGTATATGCGTCTCCGCTGAGTACCAGAAAGGTATCGTCAAAAAAGCGCTCCGCATTTTTGACTCCGCCCGCCGTACCCAAAGGCTCTTTTTCGTAAAAATAAGTCAGCTTCATCCCAAACCGCTCTCCGTCTCCGAAGTACTCCGTTATCTTCTCCGGCATATACCCGAGCGTAACGGCAACGTCCGTAACGCCGTTTTTTTTGAGCGATCCGAGCGCATATTCGAGCACCGGTTTATCGATAAGCGGGACCATCGGTTTGGGGACGGTATCGGTCAACGGGCGCAAACGCACGCCCCTGCCTCCCGCCATTATAACGGCTTTCATTTTTCTTTCCTCCTTTTTTTATTAACTATTAGCGAAAACGAACAAAATATTCAAAGTATTTTCACCGAGAGGTAAAATATCGGTAAAACATATTGCAAAGTTTTTTTGCTTCTTATATAATAAAGTTGATTATAGTAAAAAGTTAGTAAATAAAATAATAAAGGAGGACTAGACCGTGGAGAAAATAGCAATCATAGACATCGGCTCAAACACCGCCAGGATCGTTATTGTCAACGTGCTCGACGGGGGTTATTATAACGTAATCGACGAATTGAAAGAACCCGTACGTCTGGCGCAAGGCATGGAAACGGACGGATTTTTACGTCCCTTGCGTATCCAGCAAATGGTGAAGACTTTATCCACCTTCAAAAACCTTTATGAAAGTCACAAAGTGAACCAGGTCTTCGCATACGCGACCGCAGCGGTACGCAGAGCGAAGAACCAGAAGACCTTCGTGGACGAGATCTTAAACGGATGCGGTATCAAAGTTACCGTCCTTACCCAAGAAGAAGAAGCCAATCTCGTTTATACGGGCGTCATCAATTCCATGGATATCCCACGCGGACTTATCATAGACATCGGCGGAGCCAGCGTCAAGGTCATCCACTACAACCGTCGTTTCATGCTCGAACAGGACAGTCTTCCGTTCGGCGCCGTCACTTTGACGGAAAAATTCATTCATATCACGGACGGTAACGAACGCGCTAAACAAATGGAGGATTACGTCACCGAGTACATCAAAAAATTGGATTGGCTCGGCAATCTGGAAGAAGATACCCAGCTGATAGGCGTGGGCGGTTCTATCCGTAACTTAGGCAAAATAAGCCGCCGTTTTAAACGTTATCCGCTGAATATGGCCCATAACTACCATATTCCGTTTGAAGAATTCGATAACATTTATAACTCGCTGAAAGCGGTCGACGTGACCAAACCGGTCCGTATCAAGGGCGTATCGGCCTCTCGCGCGGAGATCCTGCCGGCGGCTATGAGCGTTATTCGCGCTTTCGAGCGTGCGACTTCTTTCACCGGCATCACTATTTCCGGCGCGGGCATGCGCGAAGGCGTTATGTTCCATTACGCCGTTCCGTCCACGTACGAAAGATGTATCACCGACGTCCTCGGACACAGCATCTACAATATGCTGCATAACTTCAACATGAACATACCCCACTCCGAGCACGTGTTCGATCTGTCTTTGCAGCTGTACAGACAACTCAAAGTTCTGCATAAGTTGCCCCGTATGTACGTCAAAGTCCTGCGCGTAGCGGCGCAGCTCCACGATATCGGTAGCAGTATCAAGTTCTACGATCACCACAGACACTCTTATTACCTGATCCTGAACAGCAATTTGTATGGCATTCAGCAGAAAGATCTGGTCATGGCGGCGTTGGTCGCCGGTATGCACTCCAATCAGCCGCTCGACGGCATGGACGTTCAACAGTATCTTACCATGCTCACCGAAGACGATATCGAAGCCGTCAAAAAACTGGGCGTGATCGTGCGTATCGCAGAATGCTTCGATCGCAGCATGAGCGGCGTTATCACTTCGATCAACTGCGATATCCTGGGCGAAAGCGTTATTCTGAAAACGGAATCCAACGCCGATTGCACTCTGGAGATCCAGGACGCGTTACTTGCCGTAGGCGACTTTAAACGCGCTTTCAAAAAGAACCTGGATATTCTGTAAGAAATGAGTTTTATTCTCGCCTCTTCTTCACCTCGTCGGAAAGAACTTCTTAAAAAAGTCATTTCCGACTTTTCGGTTATTGTGCCCAACGTGACGGAAACGGAAGAAGGGACGCCCGAAGAAATAGCGAAAAATAACGCGCAAAAAAAAGGACGCGCAGTCCGCGGCGAAAAGGTCATTGCCTGCGACACGTTGGTCGCTTTGGACGGCAAGATCTACGGAAAGCCGTATACGGCGGAAAACGCCGAAAAAATGCTCGCCGAGTTATCCGGCAAAACGCACGAAGTCATCAGCGGACTTTACGTGCGCATCAATGAAAAAGAGTATCTTTCGGCCGTAAAATCAAACGTCACTTTCTTTGATCTTTCTTCCGAAAAGATCAAAGAATACATCAAAAAATATAAACCGTTCGATAAAGCGGGCGCATACGGCATTCAGGACGGATGCGTCGTGCGTTCTTATTCGGGAAGCTACGATAACATCGTCGGACTGCCTACCGAAAAACTGACGGAAATACTGGGAGGATGAACCATGGCTACGAAAAAAGCGGTTATTGCCTTTGACGACGATCACTTTATCGTTTACGGGGAAGACAAATTGCTTCTTTCCGTCCCGGCCGCCGTCGTTCGGAAAAAAAGCGCCTCGCCCGTAGCCGTCGCATTCGGAAGCGACGCTCTCAATATGCGCGACGATCTTACGGAAGGCTTGATGTTCAGTCGCCCTTTCAAGGGCAACACCATAGCCGATCTGCCCGCCGCCAAATTAATGATCCGGTATTATCTCAAAAAGCTTTTCGGTAATTTTACTTCCGTGGAGTTGTATATTTTGGTTTCATCCGGCATTTCTTCTATCGGAAGATCAAAGACCGAACAGGCTTTTATTTCTTGCGGTTACAAAAATATCTATATCGTAGAACGTCCGTATCTGCTGGCAAAGATCGCGCAACAAAAAGGGTTCGACCTGGCGGTCGATCTGGAAGGCCGCACGGTGGAAGTCGTTCTTTGCGAAGACGGAAAAGTCGTCCAGGCGCATTCGATCAATATCGGCGTTAAGGACGTAGAAGCCGCCGTGACCGAAGAACTCTGCGCCAAGTACGAGCTTTCGCCCTGTCTGAAAAAGACGGAGAGTACCGGAGAAAGATGTATCGTCCTCAACACTTTTTCGGAAGTGCCCGTTCTGTCCTGCTTTTCTCTCAGCGAAGACGACTATATCGCCGTCGACGTGATCGGACTGGATATCATTTCCGGCGAAAACAAGACGGTCACCGTTCGTTACAAAGAGCTGTATCCCCTTGTCGTACGTCCGTATGAAAAAACGGTAGAACTACTCACCGCCCTGCTGATGGGCTGTTCGGAAAAAACGGTGGGCGAGATCATCCGAAAAGGCGTTCTTTATCTCGGAGAACCGACGAAGATCAACTGGTTCTGCGAATATATGTATAGAATAACCAAACTTCCCGCCTGCACCGTCAACGCAACGTTTTCGCAAGTCAAAACGTTATACGGACTGCTCGGCGACTCCGATTTTATGGCGTATGCGCTCGGCTTCGGGAAATAATCGTAAGGGTGTATATGAAAAAAACCGATCTTGATAAAAAACTCAACAAAAAACAAACGACGATCGCCGTCACAGCCGTCGCCGTTTTCGTTTTACTCGGCATCCTTGCCGCCATTCTCGGCAACGTCTTTTATCTCAAAAATCAAGAAGCGAAGATCGTTAATTATTCTTCGTCAAGCGACTCGACCCTGCGGCTGAGGAATAACGGCGCGCTCGTTTACGTCTATAAAGAGCCTACCGCTTTTTCTTTGAACGACACGCTCGAATTATCCAAAGGCGCGACGATGGTCGTCGTACGCGCCGAGTCGATACCGGATAAAACGGCTCTCCCCGCCAAAGCGGAGATCGACCCTTCCGCGACTCCGCACGCGATGTTTTTTTTACAAGTAAAGAGCAGATCCGGGCAAAAAACGACCGACTACGTACTGGAGATCGTATCTCAAAACGAATACGAACCGGACGAGGCCTTACCCCCTCTTATCGAAGAAGGAAAAGACGATACGTCGAACTTATTGAAATAATAAAATATAATAAAACGGAGGATTTTATGTCTAAATTCAACGGACGCGGCGGCTTCGGCGGCGGAGCCAATATGCAACAACTGATGCGCCAAGCGCAAAAAATGCAACAGGATATGCAAGCGGCTCAAGCCGAACTTGCCGAGACCGAAGTGGAAGGGTCTTCCTGCAACGACATGATAAAAGTCGTCATGACCTGCGACCGTAAGCTCTCCTCTATTTCCATTGCGAAAGAGATGGTCGATCCGGACGACGTAGAAATGCTCGAAGACGGCATCGTTGCCGCTTTTAACGCGGCGATGGAGATCGTCGAAGAAGAGCAAGAACGCGTTATGGGTCCCTTGACCGGCGGTATGGGCGGAGGTCTGTTCTGAGATGACGGACTCCATGTCTCGTCTGGTCGCCTGCTTCAGGAGTCTGCCCGGAGTAGGCGCTAAGACCGCCGTGCGATACGCTTACAGCGTGATAGAAAAGGACGAAGAAAGCGCGCAGGAATTCGCGAATGCCATTCTCGACGCGAAAAAGAATATTCATTTTTGTCCCGAATGCGGAAATTATACCGAAGACGATCTGTGCGAATACTGCCGTTCCCGCGATAAAAAGACCATTTGCGTCGTAGCGCAGCCCAAAGATATCGCGCCTTTTGAAAAAACGGGTTCTTATAACGGCGTTTATCACGTTCTGCACGGCACGCTCGACTTTCGTAACGGGATCGGCGTAGACGATATCCGCATAAAAGAATTGCTCGCCCGCCTTGTCGGCGTGGAAGAAGTGATCATCGCCACCAATCCGGACGTCAGCGGAGAACTGACGGCTTCTTACCTTGCCGGTCAGATCAAACCTCTCGGCATTAAAGTGACCCGCCTTGCATATGGTATTTCCGTCGGGAGCGAGATCGAATACGCCGACGAGATCACCTTGCAGCGCGCTCTTTCCGACAGAAAAGAGCTTTAAAAATAATTCCATTACGATAGATTAATAAAAAGGAAAACGCTATGTCAGCTTTATCTCAAGCCCGCGCAAAATTCAAGCAATTCAGATACGATCTCAAACACGAAAAATCCACTCCGGATAAGATGTCCGCAAAAGAAAAACTATCTATCTGCTTGGTCAATTCGGGCGGCGATAACTGCATTTCCACGTTAAAAAGCTCCTTTTTTAACGTCTTTTTGACCACTGCGCTCGGTCTGGATCCGACGACGATCGCTCTTCTTGCGACCATCACCACCATTCTCGGCTACATAAAAGACCCCATTATTTCTCTTATTATCGAATCGACGAGAACAAAGTGGGGACGCTTTAAGCCCTACGTCGTTATTTGTATGCCGGCGGTAGTCCTCCTGAACTTCGCGTTTATGATAAACCCTTTCAGCGGATATACGGCCAAAGTTGCCTACGTATTTACGCTTGAGATATTGCTCAGCATCCTCGGCAGTTTTTCCGGCGCTTGGGGCAATATGAAAAGGTGTCTCAGCCGCGACAAAAAAGAACGTGAAAACTACTTTAAGATGGCGAAGGTCTTCCGTGATATTACCGGTTGTATCCCCGGCATCATCCCGGTCCTTATCGACATTTGCAAGGCGTCCGGCATCTCCAACAGATATGTTTTTATCGGCGTTGCCGTCGTACTCTTCCCGTTCAGTTTATATTCCGCATTGCAGGCTCGCCACCTGACCGAGCGTGTCGTGCTTCCGCCGAAAGCTCATAACTTTCTTTCGCCCAAAGAACTCGCGTATAACATCAAAATGGTGGCAAAAAACAAAAACGCCATTATACTTTGGTGGGTCAACGTGGGCACCATCTTCAACTACGTCGCCGATATTGCCAATGCGTACGTCTTTATGTACTGCTTTCAATGGTACAGCTTACAGACGGTTGTCGGCATATGCGGCGGGATCGTATCGTGGGCCTGTCTGATCTGTTCTAAACCGATATTCAAAAAGATCGGATATAAAGGCGTCGCCATGGGTTATAAAGCGCTTATGGCGACCTCGATGATCATACTTTATTGTATCGGATTCGGTACGCAATGGTATTTTTGGGTGGGCGCTTGCGTCTGCCGTATGCTCGGCGCCAGCCTCGAACAGCTGGACGGCGTCGCGACCGACCTGTTTCAGACGGACGTTTGGGACCATTACGAATGGAAAACGGGCGTACGTAACGAAACGGTCACCGGTCTTATCAGCGGCTACGTCCTTATGCCTATCAGTTTATTAAAGCCTATCTTCTACGCGTACGTATTCAATAAGATCGGCTTCCGCCCCGGCGAAAACGTAGTGCAACCGCCGCAGGCTCTGCAGGGTCTCTTCTTCGTGTACACTATCTTTATCGCCATCGGCAGTATCAGCGATATCTTCCCGTATCTGATCATTCGTCTCAATAAAAAGACGATGGAAACGGTCCGCGCCGATCTCCTTGCGCGAGAAAAAGCAAAGGAAGCCGCAAGAAGCGAAGGGCGAGAACTCACCACCGAAGAGATCTTATCCATCCATGCAGAACCGGTCGCGTCGATGGAAGGTTGATCGGGTTTCTTCACTACCGGATAATAAAAAACGACGGAGATATCTCCGTCGTTTTATTATGTTTCGTTGTTTTTTTACAGTTGTTTGATGGCTTCGTCGAGACGACGAAGAGTCTCTTCCCGACCGAACAGAACGGCCATTTCAGTCGCGCCTCCGGGTGTGGAAGCAACGGCGGTGATCGCCGCGCGGAGCACGAACAAAAGCTGTCCTTTCTTGATGCCTTTTTCTTCGCACATAGCGCCGAAAGCGTCGAAAAGCGATGCGTTATCAAACGGCGCGTTCTTCAATACGTCAACGGCGTACGGAAGCAATTCTTTCGCGACGACAGCGTCTGTCTTTAACTTCTTATGAAAGTACAATTCCGGGTTTACGGGTCCGTATTCCTCAATAAAAGATACCTTTTCCGGTATCTCTCCGAAAATTTCTATTCTTCCTTGCAAAAGTTTCGCAAGTAAAGCATAGTCGTATCCTTTTGCGGCGCTCTTTTCAAACCAGGGCGTTGCCTCTCTTAAAAATTCTTCTTCCGGCATCTCCTTGATATAAAGACCGTTGAGCCACTTCATCTTTACTTCGTCGAATACCGAGGGCGACTTATTGACGCCGGATTCGTCGAAAAGTTCGATGAGTTCGTTTAAGGTCATTTTTTCCTGATTGCTCTTCGGAGCCCAGCCGAGCAAAGCGATATAGTTTACGATAGCTTCGGGCAAGTACCCTTTTGCGATAAAGTCCTCAAAGTTGGCGTCGCCGTAACGCTTGGACAACTTCCGCTGGGCGTCCTTCATGATGGGCGGCAGGTGCATATAGCGCGGACGCTCCCATCCGAACGCGTCGTACATAAGGTTATATTTCGGCGTGGACGAAAGATACTCGTTACCGCGGATAACGTGGCTGATCTTCATCAAATGGTCGTCGACGACGTTGGCGAAGTTATAGGTGGGCATCCCGTCCGACTTAAGCAGAACTTCGTCCTCCATATCGGCGCAAGGTACGCGGATGGTACCGTAGACCATATCTTCGTATTCGGTCATGCCCTCTTCGGGAATGTTTTGGCGAATAACGTACGGTACGCCCGCGGCCAGCTTTGCCGCCACCTCTTCCTTACTGAGATGCAAACAATGTTTATCGTATTTACGGACGCCCTTATCGTCGGTTAGACCGGCAAGACGCTCTTTATCGCAGAAACAATAATAAGCGCCGCCGCGCGCGACCAGCTCTTCCGCGTATTTTTTATACAGGTCTTTCCGTTCGCTCTGAACGTACGGTCCGACGCCGCCGTCCTTATCCGGCCCTTCGTCGTGTTCGATACCCGATTTTTTAAGAGTGGAATAAATAACGTCGATCGCGCCTTCCACAAAGCGTTCTCTGTCCGTATCTTCGATACGCAGGATAAAGTCGCCGCCGTTGTGCTTAGCGTATAAATAAGCGTACAATGCCGTCCGCAGATTGCCGATGTGCATAAAACCGGTCGGACTGGGCGCGAATCTTGTTCTTACTTTCATAAAAATCACCTCTTACTTAGGATGCTGACGATATTGTAGCATATTTTTTGCGATTAGTATATAATAAGAGTGCAATTAAATAAAAATTTCGAGGTACCAAATGATTTCGGAAAGCGAAAAGACCCGTTTAAAAGAGATTTTACGTATAGACAGCGTTCAAGCGCCCGCAGAAAACGGAAAGCCTTTCGGTCCCGGGGCGCACGACTGCCTGATCTATGCGCTCGACATGATGAAAAAAAGCGGTCTTACCGTCAAAAACGTAGACGGCTACTGCGGTTGGGGCGAAGTGGGGAGCGGAGATCTTTTCGGCATACTTTGCCACTTAGACGTCGTGCCCGTCGGTAAAGGCTGGCATTATCCTCCGTTCGGCGCGACGGAAGAAGACGGCAGAATTTACGCCCGCGGCGCGCTCGACGATAAAGGGCCTTTTATGGCTGCGTTTTTTGCTTTGGAAAGACTATTAAGCGAAGGCTTATCGCCGAAAAAACGCATTCGCTTTATCTTGGGTTGCAACGAAGAAAGCGGCTGGGCGTGCATGGACAGATATAAGACGACGGAAGAAATGCCCTCTCTCGGCTTTTCTCCCGACGCCGATTTCCCCGTGATAAACTGCGAAAAAGGCATCGTCTATCACTCTATTACCTATCCTCTCCCGGAAGGCCTAATTTCCATTCAAGCGGGCGAACGCGCCAACATGGTGCCGGACGAAGCGACGGCTGTTCTTTCGGACGGAACCGTTCTGACCGAAAAAGGCGTTTCCGCGCACGGGAGCACCCCGCAAAAAGGCGATAACGCTCTATTAAAACTTCTGAAAAAACTGGTAAACAAGTTCGACTTTGCCAAAGAAGCATACGATGCGTTTTCCGACCCCACCGGCAAAAATATCGGTTTGGATCTGACGGACGAGATCAGCGGAGACTTAACGCACAATCTCGGCACGGCGCGCACGGAAAACGGCAAAGTCGTCTTTGAATTGGACGTCCGCCACCCCGTGACCTATCGAA
The DNA here is from genome assembly GCA_902766325.1 of uncultured Eubacteriales bacterium. Classification (GTDB taxonomy): domain Bacteria; phylum Bacillota; class Clostridia; order Christensenellales; family DTU072; genus CAG-1782. The sequence goes on from CACXDF010000242.1 coordinate 9,488, forward strand.
AAGAACAGATCACCGCGATCCTGACCGAAAAACTGACGGGAGCGGTAAAAGAAACGTTTTTTCATCTTCCTTTATACGTCCCCGAAGATCATCCGCTCGTCCGCGCTCTCCTCAAAGCCTATAACGAAGTTACCGGACAAAACGCAAAACCTATCGTCATCGGCGGCGGCACCTATGCGCGCGTTCTTCCGTGCGGCGTAGCATTCGGCCCCTGTTTCCCGGAAAGCTCAGCCGGTATCCATTGCCCGGACGAATACCTGGACGTAAGCGATTTTGAAAAAACGATCGATATTTATTACCGCGCCATCAAGTCGCTTTGTTTTTAAGGAATAAATAATTGAATTTTTTAAAAAAAAGGAATATAATAAGGACACAATAACAAAGGGAGGGTATTACTATGAAAATTCTTGTTACCGGCGGCGCCGGATACATCGCAAGTCACACCAA
>CACXDF010000243.1 GCA_902766325.1 uncultured Eubacteriales bacterium
CTCAAGATCATAGAAAGTGGCGACGAGCAAAACTGCTACGAAGCAGACGGCGCCGATGATACAACCGATAAGTTTTTTCTTAGTCATAATACCCTCTCCGTTTTTACTTAAGTAGTTGTTCGCAAATTTCCGCCGCGTCGCCGACCAGTTCGGCGCACGGTCTCTTTTTATAATACGCTTTCGTCCTTTCCGCGGGATCGCCGCCGATCGGCTCTCCCGATAACAGTTCTTTACAAATATAAGAACCGTTTTTTTCTTTAAACTTGCCGAAACCTTCTCTGACGGTCTCGTACAGAACTTTCTTTCCTTCGTGATCGTCCGCTTTATCGTACCCCATTACGTTGCCGAGAACGAACGCCATACCGGAACAGGCTCCGCACACTTCGCGCAAACGGCCCATCCCTCCTCCGTAGGCGGACACCGCGCGTACGCACGTGTCGAACGGCAAACCGATCTCGTCGCAGAACGCGCCCGCAACGGCCTGCGCGCAGTTATAGCCCTGCAAAAATAATTCTTGTGCTCGTTCCTTTTTTGTCATAGTCCCATCAAAAATTCTTTTCAAGACGTTCCGCAAACGTCGAGATACGCTCGGTCGAGGCAAGTTCTATCTTGCCTTGATCGCAGAGGGCGGCGAGGGTGGGGTCGATCGGTAAAGAAACCGTGTTTTCGATCCCGAACTTTTCGGCGGTGGCTTTAATTTTGCTCTTTCCGAAAATATAATGATCCTTGCCGCAATCGGGGCAGGTATAATACGCGAGGTTCTCTACCAGTCCGAGCACGGGGACGTTCATCATTTCGGCCATGTTAACGGCCTTTTCCACGATCATCCCAACAAGATCCTGAGGAGAAGTCACCACGACGATCCCCTTTACGGGAATGGACTGAAATACGGTAAGCGGCACGTCTCCGGTGCCGGGCGGGCAATCTACGATCATAACGTCGATATCGCCCCAAACGACGTCCGTCCAGAACTGTTTTACGCAAGAAGCGATGACCGGTCCGCGCCATACGACGGGAGCGGAAGTGTCTTCCATCAAAAGATTCAGACTCATTACTTTGATGCCCTCGGAAGACTCGGCGGGATAAACGCCCGATTCGTCGCCTACGGCGTTGCCTTCGATCCCGAACGCTTTCGGAATGGACGGCCCGGTGATATCGGCGTCGAGAAGAGCCACCTTCTTGCCGTGTTTGTTGTAGTAAGAAGCAAGCAGAGAAGAAACGGACGACTTACCGACGCCGCCTTTTCCGCTGACGACGGCGATGACCGTCTTTATATTGCTGTTTTTGTTCTGAGGTTCGAGTAAACTTTTATTTTCGCACTTAGAAGCGCAATTGGAACAATCGTGATTACAAGTATCGGACATGAATTTCTCCTGAATACATTTATTGTTAATTAATATTTAAATTATACAACACGCGCGCATAAAAAGTCAACCTATTTTGTTGACGGTCGTTTTCGCCTCTGTTATAATGAAGACATTCTCGAATACTATGCGGAGGAAATCATCGATGAAAAGTTGTTTTATCACCAAAGAAAAAGCCGCCGAGATCGCGGCAAAGTACCCTACTCCTTTTTACGTTTACGATGAAAAAGGAATCGAAAACAACTTGAAAGACGTTTTGTCCGCTTTTTCCTGGAACAAAGGGTTTAAGGAGTTTTTCGCCGTAAAAGCCACCCCGAATCCCACTCTTCTGAAACTGCTCAAAAACCTCGGTTGCGGCGTGGACTGCTCTTCTTATACCGAACTGATGATGGCCGAAAAACTCGGTTTCTCCGGCGAAGAGATCATGTTCAGCAGTAACGAGACGGCGGCCGAAGAATACGTGCTCGCAAAAAAATTGGGCGCGTTCATTAATCTCGACGACATTACTCATATCGAATTTCTGAAAGAAGTCGCCGGCATCCCCGAACGCATTTGTATGCGCTATAATCCCGGCGGAGAATTCAACCTCAATAACAGGATCATGGGCACGCCCGCCGACGCAAAATACGGCATGACGAGAACGCAGCTTTCGGAGGCGGTCAAGACGCTCATGGCCGAAGGCGTAAAAGAATTCGGCCTGCATTCCTTTTTAGCCAGCAACACCCTCGGCAACGAATATTATCCCGAACTTGCGAAGGTCCTTTTCCAAACGGTAAAAGAATTACAGGAAGAAACGGGCGCGAAGTTCGTCTTCATCAACCTGAGCGGCGGCGTCGGCATTCCCTACCGTCCCGACCAGGAAAAGAACGACATCTACGCCATCGGCAAGGGCGTCGAAGAAGCCTATAACGAGATCCTGCCCGGCAGTAACATCCGAGTTTTTACCGAAATGGGTCGATTCATCCTCGGACCTTACGGAATGCTGATCACCAAAGCCGTCCACTTTAAACATATCTACAAAGAATACGTCGGCGTAGACGCCTGCGCGGCCAACCTGATGCGTCCGGCCATCTACGGCGCTTATCATCACATTACCGTCCTCGGCAAAGAAAACGCGCC
>CACXDF010000244.1 GCA_902766325.1 uncultured Eubacteriales bacterium
ATAAAAACTTTGGAGGTTTTTTATGCCATTAGTTACATCTACCGAAATGTTTAAGAAAGCCTATGAAGGCGGTTATGCAATCGGTGCCTTTAACGTGAACAATATGGAGATCATTCAAGGGATCGTGGAAGCCGGCAAATTGGAACAGGCTCCCCTTATTCTTCAAGTCTCCAGCGGGGCAAGAAAATATGCCAACCCCATCTATCTGACCAAGATGGTCGAAGCCGCCGTCGAAGAAAGCGGACTTCCGATCTGCTTGCACCTCGATCACGGCGACACTTACGAACTTTGCAAAGACTGCGTTGATAAGGGCTTTACTTCCGTTATGATCGACGCTTCTAAGCACAGCTTTGAAGAAAACATCAAGATCACCAGAAACGTCGTCGAATACGCTCACGATCACGGTGTTGTCGTCGAAGCCGAACTCGGACGTCTTGCCGGTGTCGAAGACGCCGTCAACGTCAGCGAAAAGGACTCCAGCTACACCGATCCCGATCAGGTTCAGGAATTCGTTACCAGAACGGGCGTTGACAGTCTTGCCATCGCCATCGGCACCAGCCACGGCGCATATAAGTTCAAGGGCGAACCGAAACTGCGTTTCGACATCCTCGAAGAAGTCGGCAAGCGCTTGCCCGGATTCCCCATCGTTCTTCACGGCGCCAGCTCCGTTCCGCAGTATCTGACCGAACAGATCAACGAATACGGCGGCGATATGCCCGGCGCAAGAGGCGTACCGGAAGAGATGCTCCGTCAAGCCGCTACCATGGCTGTCTGCAAGATCAACATCGACTCCGACATCCGTATGGCCGTTACCGCTACCATCCGTAAGTACTTTAAGGAGAACCCCTCTCACTTCGATCCCCGTCAGTACCTCGGACCCGCCAGACAAGCTGTTACCGATATCGTTCGTCACAAGCTCGTCAACGTGCTCGGTTGCAACGGAAAGGCCTTCAACTGATCGTATAAATAAATACAATTTAATAAAGACCCGCCGAAAAGCGGGTCTTTTATTTTTATCTCTACTCATCGAAAAAAGACTTTTTTAACGAATTATTTCCGAATACTCCGTCCAATTATCGCCCGTCATAACAAGACCGGACGCGTCGACAACAGTCAAAGAACTCGCGCCTTTACCCGAGAAGACGTCGCTTCCCATATCCACGCCTGCGGTAGCGTCTTCGAAGGTGATCTTTTCGAGCAACGGGCAATCCTTAAAAGCATTGTTGCCGATATAGCGCAGATTCTGCGCCGAAATAACGAATTCTTTAAAGCCTTGCTTGACGTCGAAAGCATAGTCGGCTATTACGGTCACTTTCGTGCCGATGATCAAGCTATGAATAGAGACCCCTTCTATCTGTCCGGAATCGTTCTTACGATGTTTGAACATGATCTTATCGTTTCCGCTCGAAATGGCGTAGAACTCGCCTCCGGCGTCCACGGCGCCGGTCGCATCGTATACAACGTATTCTTCGTTTTCTTTATCATAGTTCACAAAACCGCCGCCGGTCGCTACGTTAAAGCCGATCAATGCTCCCGTTTGCGCCGAACCGCTGAGCCAAGTCAATTTGACGATACCCTTTTGATTATTAAACCAAGTCGTACCCTCAAAAGCGTTCTTTCCGATATAACGGAGAGCGGCGTTTTCTTGCGCGCTCACACGAGAAAGAGAAAGACATTGCGAAAACGCGTATTCTCCGATCTCCGTTATGGACGCACGGACGTAGAATGCGCTTACATCCGATTTACTGTAAGCATAACTGCCGATCCGTTCTACGTCGTCCGGCAATTCGACGTCAATAAGAGTACTGTTTCTGAAAGCGGAATCGCCGATAACTTTCGTATTGGGCAAAACGGTATAACTGGTATAAGTTTTGTTGCCGACCGCATAAGAAATAAGCGTATTCGCCACCGGGAAGTTATAGACGTACGGCGTTGATTCGCTTCCGATGATCGTGCGGGTATAGGCGTCTTTTTGATAGACTGCGATACCGATCTCGGCCGCGTTAACGTCCACTACGACGTAATCGAGTTCCGTTTCGGACGTTCTCGGTTTAGCGCGCGTAAAGTTCTGAATCGGACACAGATCGAAAGCGCCCTCTTCTATAAAGTAGAGGTTCAGGGGCAAGTTGACGATATTGATATGCGTTTTATACCGATCGAAAGCGTTCCTTCTGATACCTACGACGGGATAAACGATCGGATCGTTGCGGTCGTAATAAACGACGCTTGAGTTGTAGGTTCTCGTAGCCGGCTCAAAACTGAAACTGATCGTATTGTAAATAAGGAAGCGTAAATAATCCGTATTCCAGGTGCCGGCAGCATAAATATCGGCGGCAAGCGAAGTCGCTTCTTTGTAAGAAGAGACGGATGCCGGGATCTGCAATTCTATCATTTCATCGTCTTGCGCGACGATCTCGGGGATCATGCCGTTGTCGTTGGTCGTGACGTAATAATATTGTTGCGTAGTCGCATAATAGCCCGCCTGACGGCTTTCCGCATTATTGACGTAATCGATAACGACGTAGGCTTTTTCTCCGCTTACGCTGTCCGTGACGAGCTCGTACACAAGACCTTCGCTACCGCGTGAGATATCCATCCACTTAGCATACAGGACGATATCGCGGCTGACGACCAAAGACATAAACATGGACGAAGAGGCGTAATAATCCGCGCTCGGATCATACGCGCCCGTTACTTTAACGAAGACATCCCCTTCTTTCGTATAATACTTTGCTTTATTGGTTTCCCAACCGGCAGTCAGGCGATTTGCGATCACGGCGGTCACGTCTTTGTATCTGCTGTAATAGACGGCGCCGGAGTCGTACGTATCCGTCGCGGGAACGTACTTGCGCGCAGTTTGATCGAACGTAAAGAAAATCGTTTTATCGCTTGCCCAAGTAGAAGCGGAAAGCGATGCGAACGACGCCGCAAAAAAAGCGTCCTTATCAAAGAGATAATAATGCGTCGAAGCGGAATAAACGCCTCCTGCTTCGACGAATCCCGTTCCCGGAACAAAGATCAGATAACGATCATGGACGTCTGCCCAGGACGCGCTGTCGAGATAAGCCTCGTCGTTTGCCAAGTAGTATTCGTCTTCGTAGGTATCCTGAAAAACAGTGCTGTAAGAAGCGTCGAGATACCAGTTAATAAAGTTATACTTCATTTCGCCCGCGCCTTCGTAGTCGTAATCGGCGGCGGCGTTGATATCGATCATCGAGTCGAGATACAAGTGCCTCGG
>CACXDF010000245.1 GCA_902766325.1 uncultured Eubacteriales bacterium
TCGCAAAGCGCTTTGCTCCAGTTGCGCGTTTCGTGATAAATATCGTCGAAGGAGTAGTATACGACGGCCGAGCGTATGGCGGTGCAAGCGTCCGCAGTTACGTCGGCATAGACGATCCCGTCCGGATTGGGCTTTACGCTGATTTCGGGCAGGGCGGGCAGACTCGCGTCGATATAGGTCAGTCTGAGCCATTTTTTAAGCGTCCCGAAGCAGTCTTTGTTGATATTGTCGGAATAACCGTTGCAAACGTGCATCCGAAACTTTTCGGGTCCGTTCAGCAGGGCGAGAAAATAGGTCCTGTCTACGTCCGACGTCGTATCGTTACTGCCGATCCCGACGAAGAGGGGAATATTCCTGTTTTTCAGATAGGATACCCCGGCGACGCCGGTCAGCCAGGCCAGTTTGTTGGAGGTGATCTCCGGTTCCTCTCCCGAATAGACGGGGTAGGGCAAAAACTCTTTGTATCCCGACGCGCATATACAAGCGAGCGCGCGAATGCGCGCGTCGATGCCGGCCGCCTGCATGGCGAATTCAACGCCGTCTCGAATGCCGATCAGGACAGGACCGTACATACCGAATTCTTTTTCGATAAAAGTGACCGAGCGGCGTAAAATAAGCGTATAGAGATAGGCGCAGGTCTCCTTGGCGGTGGGGAAGACCCGGTCGAGATGGCCGTTTTCCCGTCCGTACTCGCCATAGGAGACGTAAGGAGGAAAGAGCGTCGTACTGTTCGATTTGATTTGGCAATAATCGGGAACGAAGACGGTATAACCGTCTTTAATAAGTTCCGTCACGATCTGAGGTTGACATTCTTTTCCGTATTCCTGAACGAGTAATACGGCGCGTTTGGACGGAAAGGCGGGCTTATAAACGTCGATCTCAACGCGCAGCGCGTAGTCGTCGAATCTTTTGGCGGTAAAAGTGTATCTGGTTTCTCCGGCGAAGGTGGTCTCAAGCGGCTCGGAATACGGATTAAAGTCCGCCCATATTTCTTCGGGCGTCAGACAGTTGAGTCCGCCGGTCGGATGCAAAGGAATATCGGTCTTTGCGTATAATTCCGATCTTTGATAGGCAAGATAATTCTTTTTTGCTTCCGCTTCCGGATCGTAAGAATGTTTCCTGTTCATTTTTTATTCCTCACGTTTTATTTCGCAATAGGCAAATAGTAGTCTTGTTCTCCGTCGCTGACGACGACGTCGCTGATCGTAACGGAGCGGTCCGTTCCTTCCCATTCGAGTCGGAAAAAGGCGCCGGAGCTTTGCGGCGTATCTCCGCTCAGCAGTACGTTTATGGCGTCGTTCGCCTTTTTGGTCCAATAAAAATCGTTCATGTTCCCCAGCGTGGTCCCGTTCAGTTCCGGCAGTCCGTCCCGGAAGGAGGCGTCAACCGCGTTGATCCGGAAAGACAGCGCGCGCACGTTTAGATCGCAGGAACGCAAACTGAGTTCGAAAGTCGTTTTTTCTTCGGAAACCGTCTTCATGATCTCGATGCGCGTTTTTGTGACGATCTGTCTGGACGCGTCTTCGTTGTTGTACACCTGATAAACGATCTCGTTGCTGTTTAGTCCTTCGTAAACCGCGTAAAGTTTTTTTTGTCCTGTGGTGGTCGTATCGAAACCGACGATCATATCCATAGTGCATTCAATATCCCGATATTGACCTTTGCCGTTGACCAGTCTCAGTTTTACGCCGTCCAGGTTCAGCTCTTCATCGATACGATAAAGGGATTTAAAACTCGAATACTGCAGATGAACGGATTCCGGTTTGAATTTATCCTTATTGCAAGAACCGAGAAGAAGCAGGCTCGTCAGAAGTATCAATAAAAAAGCAAGATATCTTTTTTTCATTTCGCCTCCTTCTTGAGTTCGTCCATCAGCAAAACGTAATCGGTCAACGTATATTTATTATCGCCGTTTTTATCGAACTGATCGACGCCGGCCCCGGTTTTTTTATCGACGATGGCCCTTTTCCAAAAGATCACGTCTTTTTCGTCCGTTTTGCCGTCGTTGTTTCCGTCGCCCGATCGAAAAACGGCGTAGCTCTTGATCTTGGCTCCTTCCGAGTTGGTCAATTCGATCGTGACGTCGTTTTGAACGGACAAAGAGCCGTATGTTTCCGGAAGAATGGAGTAGACGTCTTTTCCTACCGCGTATGAGAAGGAGACGTTCAGGTAGCTTCCCAGTTTTTCGGAGAGATCGGCCAGCGTATGGTCTTTGTCGAGAATGATCACCGAAGCGTCTTCCTTGATCCGGGCGCTGTCGTCAAGTACGGAAAGAAGGTTGCCGGGAAGAGGAAGCACGTTGACGTCCACGACTAAAGTCGCGTCTTCGAGATTGAGTCGAAGCGACTGCTTTCCGACTCCGATAGGGGAGTAGCCGGAAAAAGCCGCGTAATAGTTATCCAGCGGAAGAGCTCTGTCGCCGTCTAAAGAAAACTCCCCGAAAGAAACCTGGATCCTGCCTTGGGACAGGTCGAGCGCTTCGCCGTACTTATACGTTCTTTTCGGATCCGCGACGAGCGTGACGGCCGTGATACGATGCGGAATATTATAGAGGTAGGACAGACAAAAGATTTCTTCGTTCTCTTTGGAGCGAATGACGACCGTCGTTCTTTCATATTCCAATTCTCCGTTCGTTTCGGTCGTGAACTCGGTCGGTTTGAGCGTTCGTTCCATACCGTCTTTATAGGTGGCGATCACCGTAAAACGAGGCAGGACCGTATTGCCGCGGATATGCCTCGTGTTCTTTTCGTCAACGCGTAAAGAGATAAGATCGCTGTGGATGTTGACGGTAAAGTGCGCGCGTACGTTGTCATTGAATACGACGGTTATTTCTTGTTCTCCGCTCTTATCGGAATTAAAACCGATGAAATCCCATTTGCTTACGTCCTCGGAAGAATAAGCGACTGTCTTTTTTCCGGAAGAATATTCCACAAGAAGGATCAAACCGTCCGGTAAAAACGATTCTCCCGTCGTATAGTCGAGTTTGTTCGGTAAAGATATGATTTTTGCGGCGTAGTCTTCCAATCGGTCGTAAACGGTCAGTCGGTAAGGGAAGACGTACGTTCCGTATGCGTCGGTATATTCGATATAGGCGTCTTTTCCGTCTTCGCATACGGTATAAAGGTCGTCTCCTCCGAGTAAGACGATATCTTTTTCGTCCGCGCGGTAAAGACCGCGGTTTTTACGCTTGATATACAAATTAAGTTGCGACTTGATGTCCTCGCCGTAATAAACGACGACTTCTTTTTTGTTGCCGGTGTTACCCATCACGTAAGAAGCCTTTTCGTCTATCTCGGAACTGTCGTATTGTCCCAATTCTATGTGAAAAGTCACTTGTTCGGGCGATTCTGAAAGAACGGTAATGACGATGCCGGTGTTTTTGCCGTTGGTGAGATAAATGCAAGCCGGGTCGTATGTCGCCGTACTTGTCGTGTTGCCGAGAGAAGAGAATCGCGGATTATTGCGGCTCAACCAGGCGTAAGAAAGATTTTCTTTGTCTCTTTCGGATATTCCGGTCGCCGAAGAGGCGTTTGGGCGATAAACGAATACTTCGTCCGGGTAAGAAGTGCTATGAAAACGAGCATTCTTATTGCCTTCTTTCGCGTTGGTGTTGATACGGTACACGATCAATCCGCTTCCCGGCAGGTCGCTGTCGTACGTAGAAACGTCTTTTCTTCGGTACTCTATCCAAATGCTTTCGTTCGGCGAAGAGGTGCCGTTATCGATGGTCAACTTATACGCAAGGGTTTGTTCGGGGCCCGTAACGGTAGTGGGCGTAAGGGTATAGTCGCCGCTTTTTTCCATTTCCACGATCTGATTATCGCTTACAAAAGAAAGATATTTCCAACGGATATAAGTCGTCATAAACTGCGGCGTAGGACAGTCGAGATGCATCAGATCCCAGTATCCGACGGGCAGGTGTTGCGGACTTTCGTCATAGTGATATAAGTCGGGCAGATCCCCGACGGTGTGTCCGATCTCGTGGCAGATCTGTCCCATCTTCGACGAAATGTTGCCGAGGAAGAAAAAAGTATAGTTGCCGACGCGCTTTCCGTTCAAAGAGGCGGAAGTGGTGGAGTAGGCCTCGCGCGTGATATCATTCAGATTCCAAGAGTGCGGCCACATGATCGTATTCCAGTTTTTATCAGGGTAATCGCCGCTGATAAGGAAGGTGACGCAATCGACGAATCCGTCTTCGTCGACGTCGAGATCGTGCCCCTCGAAGTTAAAGTACAGAGAGGCTTCGTAAACGGCTTCGTTCAGTAAGTCGCTTTCGGGGCGCGTCCGGCGGGAGCCGACTTCGGCGCCGTTATTCGCATAGTAAGAACGGGTGTGCGAGTCGCGATAAATAAAAAAAGCCCCGTCGTTATAGGTCGGGAAAA
>CACXDF010000246.1 GCA_902766325.1 uncultured Eubacteriales bacterium
ACAAGCGCCGAAGGAGTAGTGGTTATAGCTGTTCATGCCGGCGTTCTGGAAAGGATTGGCAAGTTCGCTCCTGTATCCGTCCCACCGCTCCCAAATGGTGGTGGCGCCCTGTCCGACGGTATACCCCCAGGACGGGAAGCGGGTCTCGCCGAGGAGCTTATACGCAAGGTCGCTCCGTCCTATCTCGCTGAGCGCGGGGAGAAGGTATCTCGTGCCGATAAAGCCGGTATTAAGCAACCCGTCGTTTTCTTCGATCTTGCGGACAAGGTCGTCTCTGACTTCGGCGGGAGCGGAAAAACCGAACATGCACGCAAGAGTATAAGCCGTCTGCGTATCGTTGGCGATCTTTCCCTTTTTGTAATATTTCTTTTTCATTCTCTTCTCGATCCTTTCGGAAAGCGCGCGATAGTAGCCCTCGTCTTCGTCTCCGACGATCTTACACATTTCCGCCACCAAGCGGGCGCTGTAAGCGTAATACGCGGTCGCGATAAAGCCTTTGTTCGTTTCGTTCCGGATGCTCAACCAGTCGCCGAAGCCGACGGGCGGTCGAATACCGAAGAAAGAATGCTTTTTGCAAAAAGCGATCCACTTTTTGCAAGCGGGAAGGTTATCTTGCAATATCTTTTTATCCCCGTACGTAAGATAGTGATGATACGGAATGACGGTAACGGCGTCCGCCCAAGCGGCGCTGACTCCCGTGATGGGTAAAAAGTTAAAGTACGGCGCGACGTTGATGATGCCTCCGTCTTTTCTTTGCGCGTCGCGTATGTCGGTCATATACTTCTCGTAAAAGCCTTTGCAGTCATACATATACATGGCCGTGGGGCAAAAGACCTGCGCGTCGGCCGTCCAGCCCAGTCTTTCGTCCCGTTGCGGACAGTCGGTGGGGGTGGCGACGAAATTACTCCTTAATCCCCAAAGAGCATTGGAATAAATTTGATTGATAAGAGCGTTATCGGTCTTGAGAGAGCCGACCTGCGTCAAGTCGTTATGACAGGCAAGACCGGTCATCTCCAGCACTTCCGCTTCGCCCTCTTCTACGCATACTTCGATATAGCGAAAGCCGTGATAAGTAAAGCAGGGTTCGTACGTTTCTTCTCCCTCGCCTTTCAGAATGACGTAATCGGTACAGCGGGCGTTACGAAGATTCTCCGTATAGACCTTGCCGTCCTTTCCGAGGAGCTCGGCATAGCGGAATCTGATCTTCGCGCCGGGCGTTCCTTTCAATCGGAACCGCACCACGCCGGCAAAGTTCTGTTCGGTATCCCACAGCGTATCCGAGAGCTTTTTGACGGGGAGCTTTTCTACCAATCGAACGGGCGGGCACTTTTGCGGTTCCAGCATATGCGAGTATTCGTCCGGCAAAACTTCTACCGGCTGATCGCAAGCGGGTTCTATCCTCAGATCGCGGAATTCACCGCACAGGATATCGCCGTACACGGTTTGACTTTTCGACGCCTTCCAGGTTTTGTCCGTCTCGATCTTCTCAACCGAACCGTCTTCGTAGGTCAGCGTAATCTCCGCCCACAACTTAAGCGGGTACTTACCGTACCGCTCGCGTAGCGACCAGCATATACGACCGGTATACCAGCCGTCGGCAACGATCACTTCCAATTTGTTGTTTTCTTTGATCCGCTCGGTCAGGTCGTATTCGCAATAGGGTATCCTCTTGGTATAATCGGTCCAACCGGGCGCAAGAAAATCGTCCGAAAAACTTTCTCCGTTCAGATACGCTTTGAACACGCCGAGCGACGTGATCTTCAAAGCGGCCGAAACGACCTTCTTTTCGCAAGTAAAATCCTTTCTGAAAATGGGGCACGGCGCGCCGTGCAATGCGTTGATGGGCGCAAAACCCGTTTTAAAGCCTATCCAACTCATTTTTTACTCCTCGCATTATTGTTTTGATTCGGCCAATGCGTTTTGTTTGGCCTCGTTAAAGTACTTGTAATTGTCGGGATTGCAATCCTCTTCGCCGTACTTAAAGTACGTTTTAAAGTCCAATTTCAGTTCCATCAAAGAATCGGACGCGTAGTCCAGGCTTTCACACTGACGGAAATATCCGTTATCCCATATCTGATACACCTTCGTAATGGAAGTATAGTTTCCGTCCGGCAAACCGGCGCGTAAATTCTCGATCAGTTTTTCCGACGTTTTCGGATTGTTGACGTCAAGAATAAAACTGACGGTATAATATTCTAACTCGGCATTATACGTTACCGTCGCTCCTGTCACCGTTTCGGCGGTGATATTCATTTCCGTCTGTTGAAAAAGGCCCGATTGCGAAGCGTGATAGATCGGCAAATCTTCATGTTTGGGATAGCCGTTTACTCTGTTACGTTCGCTCCAGTCGGCGTCGACATTGTAATTACCGTCTTTGATGGTGACCTTGGGTTTAAGCGCTTTTTCCGTATATAAATAATCCATCTTGGTAATATCCGCATAACTTCTTTTCGCAAACAAAGTATCTTCTACTTTGCCGCTCAAATCAAACATCCAACCGTAATTTTTCGAATCGGCGCCCGAGTAGTCCGCGTAATAGTATTCCGTCCCTGTTTTGACCGTAAAACGGCATCCTTGACAAGGGATCCGCGTCTTAAACGCCTCGACAATGGTCGTCGTTACGTAATCATCGATGTACGCGCATTTTTCGCAATTCTGAAAAGCGGCGCAAGCGGACTCGTACAGATACAAAGCGTAATCCTTATCGGAAGAAAAATCCTCTCTGTTTTTTGCAAGAACGTTTTCGTAAGTCGGCTTTTCCGTATTCACCTCGGCGCGAATTTGATCGCCTTTTTTCTTCGGGTCGAAAACCACGAAATAAACGGTCAAACCCGTGGCAAGTAAAACAACGATCAAGGCTATTGCAACGATAATTACGATCTTTTTCTTTTTGGACATACTCCACCTTATCTTCGGTACACGACTCTTTATAGTAATATAAAAAAAGTATATAGTAAAAAAAGACGCTTGTCAATGCCGACTTTTCCGAAGCGTCCGTATCGCAACTGTCGGCTGTCGGACGATATCGACGAGTACGGGTATCCGAAAACATAAAAAAGGCATTTTCAAAATAAAAAATACGTCTCGGCAATAAATTCCCTCTTGCTCTTTACGATACGATGATGATATAATAAAAGTAATCCTTGTCGGAGGTGCGGGTTTTCCGCCGTTTATAACAATATGGTCAATAAATATTATTGCAAAAAGCCCTTATGGGAATGCAGTCGAACGCTCAGCGCCGTCGCGATGGGAAGAGAACCGGCCGATACGGTCATCCTCGGCGCAACGCTCGTCAACGTGTGCACGCACGAACTGCAAAAAGATATCGACGTCGCTATTTCTTGCGGAAGGATCGCCATGGTCGGCGATTGCAAACATTGTATCGGACCGGAAACGAAAGTCGTCCGCGCCGAAAAAAAATATTTGGCTCCGGCCTTTATGGACGGACATATCCACATAGAGTCGTCTATGCTGACGGCGGGCGAATACGCGAAGGCCGTTATCTGCCACGGTACGAGCGCTATCTTTATGGATCCGCACGAGATCTGTAACGTACTCGGACTGGACGGGGTAAAATGTATGCTTACCGACGCGGCGCGCACCCCCCTCAAAGCCATGTTGACCACGCCCTCCTGCGTGCCGGCCGTGCCCGGATTCGAGGACACCGGCTCCGAGATCGGGCCGAGCGACGTGGCCGATACGATGAACTGGCAAGAGTGCGTGGGACTGGGAGAAATGATGAACTTCCCCGGGATCATCTACGGAGACGAACGAACGCACGCCATCGTCGGAGAAACGCTGAAAGCGGGCAAGACGGTGACCGGACATTATTCCGTACCCGAAACCGATAAAGGCTTAAACGCCTATATCGCCGCGGGCATCCGCTGCTGTCACGAGTCCACGAGAGAAGAAGACGCTCTTGCAAAAATGCGGCTCGGTATGTACGCGCAACTTCGCGAAGGCTCCGCCTGGCACGATCTGAAAGAAGTGGGGAAAGCCGTTCTCAATCACGAAGTCGATTCTCGCTACGCTTGTCTTATTTCCGACGATACGCACCCGCACACGTTGATCGAAAAAGGACACCTCGATCACATCGTCCGTCGGGCGATCGAAGAAGGGTTCGATCCCGTTACCGCGATACAAATGGTGACGATCAACACCGCCCAATGCTATCATCTCGATCACGAAATGGGCTCCGTCGCACCCTCCAAGTGCGCCGACCTGGTATTGATCGACGATTTAAATAACTGTCACGTTACGGATGTATGGATAGACGGAGAAAAGGTTGCCGAAAACGGCAAATTGGTTATCGATATTAAGAATTACGAATATCCGGAAAGCGCCACGCATTCCGTCCGCATAACCTTGAAAAAGCCGTCCGACTTTATTATAAAGACCGACAAAAAAACGGTGAAAGCGCGCGTCATAGAAGTAACGCCCGCAAGGACGAGCACGACCGAACGCTTTGCCGAAATGCCCGTTATAAACGGAGAAGTCGTTTTGCCGGAAGGCGAAGACATTCTGAAAGCGTTTGTTTTCGAGCGACATAAAAATACCGGAAAAAGCGGCTACGGATTCATTAAAGGATTCGGCATCAAAAAAGGCGCTTTGGCTCAGACGGTAGCGCACGATGCGCATAACCTGCTTGTCGTCGGAACGAACGAAAACGATATGGCCATCGCCGCCAATACGCTCATCAAGCAAGGAGGCGGACTGGTCGCCGTCCGCGACGGCGAGATCTTAGGCAACGTCGCCTTGCCCATCGCCGGACTGATGAGCGACAGATCGCTCGTCGAAACGAGCGCGCAAGTGGAAAAATTGGAAGAAGCCTGGAAGAAGATGGGGTGCGCCCTGCCCTCTCCCTTTATGACTATGTCCATTATTCCTCTTGCCTGCCTGCCGGAACTCCGATTGACCGACCGCGGCATCGTAGACTGCCGTACCTTTACCATCGTTCCGCCTATTCTGTAATATAAACCGTCATCGGGAGATATTTTATGAAAAAGAAAAAATTATCGTTAAAGCTATTCATCATCATCGCCGTCGTGGCTGTCCTTATCGTTGCGCTCGTTACCTACCTGATAGTCGCGTTCTTACCCGCGCCGATGAATATCGACTGGGATAAAGTTCAAAATATCGATTCCAACGTCAAACTGCTTGCGGCGGGCGAAGGCGGGAACAAAACGGACGCGCAAGCGCTGATAAAAATCAACTCTGACGGGACGATAGACGACTCGCCCTGGAAGGTCCTGCAATTCACCGATATGCACCTTTCGCAGATATTGTCCACCACAAACGTCACGATAAACCACTTTATCGACGCGCTGAATCAAGAAAAACCGGACTTCGTCGCCGTCACCGGCGATATCATCACCCGAAAAGGCGCGCGTCCCCGCGTAAAACAATTTGCCGAGATATTCGAAAGAATGGGCATCTATTGGGGATACGTCCTCGGTAATCACGAAGGCGATTCCGATCCCTATACCGTATCCAGAAAAAACATCATCAACAGCTTTGCGTCCTATCCTCACTGCTTGGTTCAAAACGACGTAAAAAAGACGGCGTCCGGCGAAGAAGTTTGGGGTAAAGGCAACTTCGTCGTCAATTTGCTCGGCGCCGATTATTCGCTTTCTCAATCGCTTATCTTTATGGACAGCGGCAATAGGATCTCCGATGAAGACGCCAAAAAATACGGCGTCGAAACGGGTACTTACGACTATCTGAAAGAAAGTCAAAAGACTTGGTATAAAGAGCAAGTGGAAAAAGCCATCGCAGTCAATGCAAAAACGATGCTCTTTATCCATATCCCGTTGGTCGAGCAAGGAAACGTGAAATTTTTGAAAACCGGAGAGCCTATCGAAAACGGATGGCATTATGCAAAGAACAGTGCTCTCAACGTCAACGGAAAGGCAGTCGGCAGTACCGTAGTCAAAGACGGCTGGAATCTGATCGAAGGCACGGCCAGCTACGAAAAGTGCTATTCTTCCGACTATAATAACGGTATGTATGATCTGATGAAATCGCTTCGCGCCGGCGTAAGCGGCTTATTCTGCGGTCACGATCATCTTAGTAATTCCGTTCTGTACGAAGACTACGACCCGGCGACCGAAAAGCCCGTTTTCCTATGCTACGGACAATCCAGCGGATTGCAAGGCTACAGCCTTTATCAATACGGCTTATCGGATAAAGACGAATACACCATGCGCGGCTACTCCGTCATTATGATCCACGCCGACACGACGTTCGATCTCTATAACGTATATTACGACGCCGAATATAAACTCGTCCCGCGCGTTATCGCTTCCGAACCGTACGAAAAAAATTAACGTTTTAATCCTTACGTTTTACGCAATTAAAAAGCGCGCCGACCGACGCGCTTTTTTATCGACGAATAAAAAGTTTCTATCCCAAAAGAACGGCGTCCAGCGCGTAAAATACGCCGAGCGCAACTAGTTGTCCGCCCAGATAGACCCAAAGAGAAAGACGCCCCGGGACAGAAAAGAAATAGTGCCAACACCCGTCGAGCGACGGAAAAAGCGACTTCCTTTTCGCATACAGCACTTCGGACAGCGACGCGCCGAAAAAGAAGATCGCAATATACGGGAACAGCGGAAAGTAATCGGCCGTCCACCAGCTTTCTTCGTAAAAAAACAGTCCGCGGAAATCGTTATTGTGCTCAATGGTCGCGCCCGTGCCGAAAGTATCGTACAAGCGTACGTTATAATGGCGATTAATCAAGAAGAACACGACGGATAAAGCGAACAAGAGTCCGACTTTAAGCCACCTTTTCAGCGCGGGAGGAACAGGCTTCTTTTTTTCGATC
>CACXDF010000247.1 GCA_902766325.1 uncultured Eubacteriales bacterium
AATTCCACGATACGGGGGTACTTATAGGGAGCGGTGTGCATCTTGACGTAGGTTTGGAGTTCTTTTGCCAGTTCGTCGCTCGCGGTATACCCTTTTGCAAGAACAATGGTCGCTTTGACGACCTGTCCGCGTTGCGGATCGGGCACGCCGGTGATGGCGCACTCGAGTACGGCAGGATGCTCCATAAGGGTGCTTTCCACCTCGAAAGGTCCGATACGATAGCCGGAAGACTTAATGACGTCGTCCGTTCTGCCTACGAACCAGTAGTAACCGTCCTCGTCGTAATAAGCGAGGTCGCCCGTGTGATGATAGCCCGCGCCGAGGCGCTCTTCGGTCAGTTCGGGACTGTTATGATACTTATAAACCAAGCTGCATTGCGGCTGATGGATCTTGATGACGATCTCGCCCACGACGCCGGGTTGGACGTCGTTCATGTTTTCGTCCACCAGATGTACGTCGTACAGCGGAGAAGGCTTACCCATCGATCCGGCGCGAATATCCATCATAGAGAAGGTGCCCATGATGATACTGGATTCGGTCTGTCCGTACCCTTCGTATATCTTTTGACCGGTAGCGGCGTAAAATTGTTTCCAGACTTCCGCGTTCAACGCTTCGCCCGCTGTCGAGCAATGAGAAAGGGAAGATAAATTATACTTGGAAAGGTCTTCTTTGATCAAAAAACGGTAAATGGTCGGCGGCGCGCAAAAAGTGTCGATATGATACTTTTCGATACGCTCGAGCAGATCTGTCGGCTTGAATTTATGGAAGTAGTCGTAAATAAAGAGGCAGGTGCCGGCGATCCATTGTCCGTACAGTTTGCCCCAACTGCACTTGGCCCAACCGGACTCGGATGAGGTAAAGTGCAACCCGTCGTCGATGACCTTATGCCAATACACGGCGTTATAGATAAAACCGAGCGGATACAAAAAGTTGTGCGCAACCATTTTGGGATAACCGGTCGTGCCGGACGTGAAGTACACGACGCTTTCGTCATAGAGATTGGTCTCCACTCTTTCCCACTTATCGCTTGCTTTTTCGATAGCTTCGGAATAGTTTTCGTATCCTTCTCTTTCGCCGATCGTGAAATAAATAAAATCGTCGGGAAGAGTCGGCTTGGTGTCGTTGATATTCTTAATGACCGAGTCTTCGTTGATGGAGATCAAACATTTGACGCCGGCGCCCTTAATACGGTATTCGATATCTTTTTCGGTAAGAAGGAAGGTCGCGGGGACGATGACGATCCCGGCTTTATGACAGGCCATGATGGTCACCCAGTATTCCCATCTGCGGTTGAGCATCGTCATAACGATATCGCCTTTTTTCAAGCCTTTCGACGTAAGCACGTTGGCAACCTTGTTGCTGAGGAGCGAAAGATCTTTAAAGGTGATGACCTTTTCTTCACCCTGGTCGTTACACCACAGGATAGCTCTTTTTTCCGGCGCGAGACGCGCGTACTCGTCGATGATATCGTACGCAAAATTGAATTTTTCCGGTACTTTCAACTTACAGTATTTGGCAAAATCGTCGTAATTATCATAATCGATCCTGTCTAAAAACTTGTTCAGAAAATTCATTCTTCTTTCTCCTTTGATTTTTCCGAAAGGATATCTAAAAAAGGCGCCTTACTTGTAGGCGCCTTTCATCTTCGTTATCGGGAACTTACAAGCAAGGTCAACAAGATGCCGCTTCTACTACGACACCTACAGCTACTACTACGCGTACGACCTTCTCCATGCTTGCAAATTTCATGCCCATATACTAACACAATTTTCCCGCTCGGTCAATCGTTTCCGCTTATTTTTTGCAATAAAGGCGTTTTTTCTTTCTTGACAGGTCCTTGCCGCGATGTTACAATACGACAGTAGGAGAAAGAAAAATGAAAATAATATTTTTAGGCACCTCTCACGGAAATCCGGAAGCCGACCGCTTTTGTTCTTCCATTGCCCTATGCGTCAACGGAAAATACTATCTTATCGACGCCGGCGCGCCCGTTTGCACCTTGCTTCTTTCCCGCGGGATAGACTATAAGGATATCGGCGGCATCTTCGTCACCCACAATCACGACGACCACTTTTTCGGCCTGATAGAGTTGACGCGCGTGGTCAATACGAGCAAAAGTTGCGAACATTTACGCCTTCCCGTTTTTGTGCCGACACGCCGCATTTTTGCGAATATGGTATCTTTCTTCTATCGTTTCAAAATGATGCATACGCCGGACAGAACGGTCTACAAAAAATACGGCAAGGGCGTTATTTTTAAAAACGACGACCTGAAAGTCACCGCTATTCCGGTCAAGCATATGTTCCATTCTTACGCCTTCCTGATAGAAGCGGAAGGAAAGAGACTGCTCTTTTCCGGCGACCTGAAGGCGGGTATGCCCGACTATCCGCAGATACTCTTTGATACGCACACCGATTTGCTCGTCCTGGAAGCGGCTCACACGTATATCGATACCGACAACGTGATCGAAAAAATAAACCGATCGAAAACCGACCGGCTTATCATAAATCATATCAATCCTTATAGGAACACTCCGGAAAAGCTTTCTTCCGCTTTCTCAAAGGTCAAAAAAAGTATCGATTGTTCCACCGCATTCGACGGGATGGAGATCGAACTGTAATCTTTTTACTGCCTTTGGATAAGATAATAAACGGACTCGAAACGCTTGCCGATGGTAAAGCGCATCTTTTTGCCGTCGTAAGACGTCCGCAACTGCCCGATCAGGTTTCCTTCGTTATTGACCGCCCACACCTTCAAGTCTCCGTACCTCGTCTCGATCTCGACGTCCGCCTCGATCACGTCGACTAAGATCGGCGCGCTGCCTTCTTTTTTCAAAACGGTATGAAAAAAGTTATATCCGCAATCTTTGTTGTCCGCGCGACCGACGGCGGTAAGAAGAAGGCTGTCCGTTTCTTTTACGGACAGATCGGTAAGAGAACTGAGCGCAACAGTGGCAAAATCGTTTTTTATCTTTATGTTTAATCCGTCGGCCTTGTTCTCCCCTTGACAAAACCCGTAAAAGGCTTTCGTTCGTTCCGTATCGATGGCTCCGACACCTCTTTTTGTGTCTCTTATTAATTCTCCGGTATCCGAAATAACATTTTCGGGAACCGATTTTAATTCTTTCTCTATATTTTCGCCAAGCGCAAATCGAATGCCCTTTTGCTCTTCGTAGCGCGGCGGAACGACCTTCTTTAAGTGGCGTTCCGTCTTGCAGGAAAGGTATTCTTCCTCCGTAAGGGAATAGACTGCCGTCTCTTTGGCCCGGCTTACGTCGCCGCGACGAAAAATAAGCGCCGCATGATAAAAAAGACCCATCTTTGCAGGATCGTTATAACAATCGAACAAGCCGCGATAAAACGAACCTCCGAGCGCGATGGTTCGTCCCAGTTTCTCCGTAATATGATCCTGTTCCGCCGTTCCGTAACGATAGGTATGGAGCGTGAACCCGTTCCACCCCTGCAGTGCTCCGACGGCCGCCGTCCATAAGGTCACGTCGGCGCGGAACTCGTTCGGCCACGGCGCGTCCCATTCGGACACAAAAAACGGCTTGCCGGAAATAGCGTTCGTGACCAGTTGCGACGTGATGACGTTCTTCTTTTGTAAAGACATGGGATCATTCATAAATCCGCGTTGATCGCCGCCCCTGAAATAGGCGTGAGAATCGGAAAAATCGGTTATGCCGTTAGTCAAAACGACCGTACGATCGGACTCTCGATTCATTGCCGTCATAGGGAATCTGCCGCCTATCGCACGGATATCGCCGATGATCTCTCGCACGTAATCTTGTTGTACTTTCAATAAGAATTCGCGCATAAAGGGATCTCTGCGTCCGTCGATATCTTCGCTCGGTTTTTCCACGCCCTTTTCTTTCGCATAGGCACGATAGCGTTCAAGCAGTTCCGACCGGTACGGTTCTACGGTGATCTTGGCGTATTCCGCGTCCAAAAGGTCGCATTCGTTGACGACTTCGGCGAGTGCGATCGCAGGTTCGTCTTTATAGGCGATCCCGGTATACTTATTGACGTGCGTCAAAAGGTTACGATTATACTCCTTTTGCAAGTCGATCAACGTTCTGTCGAATATGCAATACGGCTTGGCAGCCTCAGGCAAAAGCTCGGCGTTTTTTACTCCGTCGCCGATACGGAAACGCCGATAAGTCAAAAAATCCAGATAAATATAAATACCGGCCTTTTTAAGACAATAAATAAGATAATCCAGCCTGTCCAAACTCTCTTCGTCAAAAGAACGGGTATTCTCCAATCGTTTCCCCTTTTTAAAAGCGAAAATATTAGGCGCCGACCATTCCGCATCCAGTTGGTGCAATCGCACCATGTTGACGCCGGCGCGGCGAAGACGCGCGGCGACTTTTTCGCTATGGCTGTGCTCGGGAAAGTTCTGCGCAGAATTGAAATTGACGCCCCAAAACCTGACCGAAGTACCGTCTTCGAAAACGAAGTCCTCCCCTTCCGCTTTCAAAAAACCGTGACGTCCGGCTTCCTCTTTCGGACCGAGCGAAGCAGAAATATCAATGGGCATATCGTGCCAAAGAAGCGGATAAGGGATCTTCTTGATACCGTATTTTTTTTCGAATTTCGTTCCGATAAAATACAAAATAAAGCACACGGCGACATATATCAGAAGGATCAAACCGTATTCCCAAGCGGAAGAAAAACCGTGAGTTGCAAAGAAGCGAACGCCACAATAAAGGACGGGATAAATAAGCGCGCACGCATAACATTTATTGCTCTTATGCGATGCAAAGAACAAATAATCGGCGATGACAAGAACGGGCGCCACCGTTCCGATCAAAAGATATCCTACCGAAAAATTCCGCACAAACGCCCAATAGACGATCATGTTCGCCGCCATCGTTACGGCGCAAACAAAAGCCGCCGCGGGGGCGCGCCTGTCGATGATAAAATAATGATTGGGATGTCCCGCGATCTTTCCGCCGATCCCGATACAAAATCGAATCAAAGAAGCACTAAAAAGAACAGCGTAGTATATCCCGGCAAGAACGGCGCCGATCAAGAGAAATTTCCCTCCGGGCATCCCTGCGCGGACGGCAAAGGCTACCCCGACGATCAGCAAAGCAAGCAGAACAAGCCTTTCCGCCATGCATATAAAATAAAACTTTTTGTCTCTGTTCATTTTTACCTCGAAAAATCGAATTTATACTCCTCGTCGCCACGCTTCCACTCCTGCGGGAAGACGTCGTCGAACCAGGTCGTAGGCTCGGCGACGATCTCTTGTTTTTCGGCAAGAGCATAGGCTTTTTTGAGATCTTCTTTTATTTCGT
>CACXDF010000248.1 GCA_902766325.1 uncultured Eubacteriales bacterium
CGTACAATTTTGGTGGAACTCCCCTACTTTATACGGCTCGTTGTCCGGCAAAGTCTCGCCGTATAACGCCTCGAACTGCTCTTTCGTTATTTCGGTCGCGTTACCGATATCGGAATAAATTTCGGCGCCTTTTCCGTACGCGGGCAATTCCGTCTCGGGCGCATCCACGGTCATTTCGGTCGTCCAAAGGATATCCCTGCTCGAAGTACCGACGGAAAGCACGTACGTTCCCTCAAGCACCGACCAATCGGAAACGGCAACGTTATAGAAAGCGAAAGACCTTTCGTTCAAGTCGATCTCGACTCGTTTGCTTTCGCCCGGCGCAAGATATACGCGTTTAAATCCTTTCAGCTCTTTTTCCGCTTTGAAAACGGGAGAATCTATTTGTCCGACGTAGACCTGCACGACTTCGCTGCCTTCCCTTTTTCCTGTGTTCGTCACGGTGCAAAATACCGTCATTTTATCTTTATAGGTTCCCGAAACACCAAAGTCGGAGACCTTAAACGTCGTATAACTGAGTCCGTAACCAAACGGAAAAGCAACTTCTTTTTTTGCCGAATCAAAGTAGCGGTAACCGACGAAAATGCTCTCTCTGTACTCCACCGTTTTCGGACCCATCGGGAAACATTTTTGCGCGAGGACGTCTTCGACGGACAGAGGATACGTCTCGGCCAGTTTGCCGCCCGGGTTGACGTCGCCGTACAGCACGTCCATGGTGGACTCGCCCACCGCTTCGCCTTGCAGATAGACGTTTAGTATCGCCGCAACTTTATCCTTCCAGGGCATGGCCACGGGAGACCCGCCTTGCAAAACGACGACGACGTTATCGTTTACTTCGCAAAGTTTTTCGATCAGTTCGTTATGTCCCGCCGGCAAGTCCATGTGCGTACGATCGAAGCCTTCGCTTTCGTACAGATCGGTAAGTCCGATCACGGCGACCACTTTTTGCGCGCCCTTGGCCGCGTCTACGGCTTGACAAAGCAGTTCTTCGTTTCTTCCTTCCCCTTCCAGTACGTACCCGGGATAATAGTCGAAACTTTTTCCGCAAGCGGAAAGCGCCTGCGTCAGGTGGATAAGTCGTTGACACTCTATGCGCGAGCTACCGGCGCCCTGATAGCGGCTTTCTTCGGCGAGCTTACCTACGAGCACGATCTTTTCTTCGGAAGAAAGAGGCAGCGCGCCGTTGTTTTTCAGTAAGACGGCACCCTTTGCGCCTACTTCGCGACATAACTTATGATGGGCGTCGTAATCGGCCTTAAACGGTTGTTCCGGCTTGTTTTCAACGCATTTTTTGACGTAATCAAGCACCCTTTCGGTAGTAACGTCCAGTTCTTCTTCTTTCAGTTCGCCCGCTTTGACCGCCTTGACGATCTTTCTGTCGTCCGCGCCTTTACAGGTAGGCATTTGCAGATCCATACCGGCGCGAATACCTTCCACGCGGTCGTTTGTCGCGCCCCAGTCGCTGACGACGATACCTTCGAAATGCCACTCTTTCCGTAAAATATCGGTAAGCATCCGTTTGTTGTCGGAAAGGTATTCGCCGTTCAACTTGTTATAAGAACACATGACCTGCCACGGTTGCGCTCTCTTGACCGTCGTCTCGAAAGCCGGCAGATATATCTCTCTTAAAGCGCGTTCGTCGATACGGGAATCTATGGACATTCTGAAATATTCTTGATTGTTGCCGCAAAAATGTTTCAAAGAGCATCCGACGCCGATATCTTGCATACCCTTTACGTACGCCGCGCTCATTTCTCCGGCCAAAAACGGGTCTTCGGAAAAATACTCGAAGTTCCTGCCGCACAACGGAGAACGCTTGATATTCGTTCCCGGACCGAGAACGGTGGATACGCCCTGATCCTTGGCTTCTTCTCCGATGGCCTTACCGACTCTTGCGAGAAGGTCGGGATCCCACGTGCTCGCCGTCGTGACCGCCGTAGGAAAACAAGTCGCCTTTTCGCTGCCTTTCATGACGTTGGTCAACCCCTTGTCTTCTTCGGCACCCAGCTCTTTCCGTAAGCCGTGCGGGCCGTCGGTCATAAGCGCGGACGGAACGCCCAGCCTTTCGATCGGCTTGGTCGTCCAAAAGGTTTTTCCGCTGGCAAGAGAGGCCTTTTCCTCTAAGGTCAGTTCGGCTAAAATCTTCTTACTTTCTTCCATGATTCCTCCGTAAATAGCGCGATAATAAATAAATTATAAAATATACTCTTATTCTTGTCAATTCCGAAAAATATATTGCTTTTGTCCGCTCCGCTGATATATAATCAAGGTATGGCTACGAAAAAAACTACGAAGAAAGGCGCATCCAAAGCGCAAAAAAGAAAACAACTGCAGAAAAAGCAAATCGTCGTCATCGCGGTGATCGTGATCGTCGTACTTGTCGCTTTGGTCCTGCTCACCCACTTTAACGTGATCGACGTATACGAACTCCTCGGATTAAAAAACCCGTCGGGCGATAACGGCAACACCGATAACGGTAAAAAGCCCTCCGGCACGCCCGCCGCAGGCAAGTTGGAAGACATCGATATGAACGCTTGCATCAAAGTTCATTTTATCGACGTCGGTCAGGGCGACTCCATTTTGGTGGAACTGGGTTCGGATACCATTATTCTTATCGACGCCGGACATACGGGCGTATCCATTGACGAAGACGGCAAAGCGCATGACAAGCCTTACGCTTATAACCGCGTTCCGAACGCCGTCACCGGGCCGTATTTCGAATATCTAAACGAGATCATCCCTAATCACGGCGGAGATATCGACTACCTCGTGGCGACGCACCGCGACAGCGACCATATCAACATGCTCCCGAAGGTGCTCGACACTTATCAAGTCAATAATATTTTCTACAATGACTGTTATAACGATTCCATCACCGACGCATCCGCTACGGTCAAAGCTTTTGAAACAAAAGCGGAAACCGAACCGAACTGTACCGAGTACCAGTTCGAGACCGAGTACGACACCGTCCTTCCTTTCGAAACGAACGGTTATAAGTTTACCGTCTACTCTTCCGGAAACGACGGCTTCCGCGGCGCGCGCACCAAAGCAAACAGTATGTCTCTTATTTGTATGCTCGAATACGGCGGTAGAAAGGTGCTGTTTACCGGCGACGCCGAGGTGGAGACGGAAAAATGGTTCATCGAAAAAACAGGCAACGATCCCTCTTTCGATATCGACGTTCTGAAAGTAGCTCACCACGGCAGCACCAGTTCTTCCTGCGTGGAATTCTTGGACTACGTCAACGCCGAATACGGCGTTATTTCCAGCGGTAAAAACAACGCTTACGGCCACCCGACCGAAGTGGTCATGAACCGTCTGAACGAAAGAAATATCGCGACCTATAACACGCAAGATTACGGGACGATCACTCTTTATGTCGACAGCGAAGGCGATATGTGCTTCGTTACCGAAAAGACGCCAGAGGCCGCCGAATGAAAAAGATAATCCCCTGCTTTCTCCTTTTCTTTCTGCTTTTTATTCCCATGCGAAGCGGAGAGTCCGCTTTTGCCGACGATAGAGTTACCGTTCGCTTTTACTTCGACGAAGAGGTCGTTTCTTCCACGTCCGTTCTCATCGGGAGCGAGATCTCTCCCCTAAGCTATACCACGGTCAAAAATCTTTTGAAGGGCCGTAACGTCGACCTTGTTCCCGGCACCGTGTACGAATGGAGGATGGGTTCGGCAAGCGGCGAAAAAACAGGCGCCTTCGTCGCGCAGACCGACACCGATCTTTATCTGGTATCCACCGGCGTTACAGACGCCAAACGAAGCGTAACATACCGCTACGACTACCTCGACGATACGCATTTTCGCTTTCAAACGATAGACTATCTTTACGGCGCGGAATATTCCGCCCCGACGCAGATCGACGGACGAAGCGTTACTTCCCGCCTTTATCTTTCGGAAAAATACGGCGCCGTCGCCAATAACGAATTCAACGCGCCGGCTTACCTGTTGGAAGACGCGACCGTGTACGTCGTTTTAACGGAAGACGCGACCTATACGCTGGACGGTAAGACCTGCAAGAGCGCTTATGCGCAAACGCCCGTCGCTCCGGAAAAGAAAAACCATTCCTTGGTCGGGTTCTTTACCGACGCAGAGTTAACCGTTCCGTATACCGGCGTTGCCGTCAACGGCTTGACTTTATTTACCAAATGGGAACGGGTATCCTACGCCGTGACTGTCGATACGGGAGAAGAACCGACGGAACTGACGGTGACGATCGAAGATCCTACCTTAGAAAAGAAAACGCTACCGGACGGCTACGTCTGGACGGTCGACGGACAAGAAGTATCCTTCCCCTATACCGTTTCTTCCGATCTTACCTTGCGCGGAATGACGCCGCAACAAATATCCGAGATCAAAGAAAAAGAAGCCGCTGAAGCCAACGCGCAAAAAAGCCTTTCCCGCGACGAGATCATCGCGGTCTCCATCATCGGCGCCGCTTTCGTTGCCGTCGGGGCCTATTCTTTGATCCGCTTTTTGGTCAAGAAAAAGAAAAAACAAACCAAAGAAGAACGTAAAAAAACCGATACGGATAAACAGTAGTTTTTTGTCCGTATCTTTTCTTTAAAAAAAACCGCCGAACGTTTCGACGGTTTTTACATATTTATAACTAGGTTTTATTTGTTGTTGCTGTTCGCTAAGAAAGAACGCAGTTTTTCGCTTTTCGGATTCCCGAACACTTCTTCCGGGGTACCTTCTTCTTCGATAACGCCGTTTGCCATAAAAATCACCTTATCAGAGACGTTACGGGCGAACTCCATCTCGTGCGTGACGATGATCATAGTCGAATCGGCGCTCTTAAGACCTCTTATGACCTTCAAGACTTCGCCGGTAAGCTCCGGATCGAGCGCGCTGGTCGGCTCGTCGAAACAAAGTATTTTCGGCTCCATAGCGAGCGCTCGGGCGATCGCCACGCGCTGTTGCTGCCCTCCGGACAGTTCGCACGGGTAGTTATTCATTTTGTCGGCAAGACCGACCCTTTCAAGCAGGGCTTCCGCTTTCTTTTTGTTCTCAAGATACCACGCTTTTTTCTGCGCTCTGAGTTCGCGGAAACAGACGATCTGTTTTTTACCGAACGGCAAGTCCTTGTTCTTTTCCGCAATGGCCTTTTTGCGTTCGTTTTCGGTACGCTTAAACGAAAGGTTGGGCGCGAGCATGACGTTCTTTAACGTGTTGTACTGCGGAAAGAGGTTGAACGACTGGAATACAAGCCCGAAATTAAGCCTGTTCTGCGCGATCTCCTTTTGCTTGACCGCTTTTGCGACCGCTCCGTCAAAAATCTCTTTTCCTTCCAATTTGACGGTGCCCTTATCGGCCGTTTCGAGATA
>CACXDF010000249.1 GCA_902766325.1 uncultured Eubacteriales bacterium
AAGCCGGTGAACGTCGTCTTGGTCAACGTGAAGTCTGTCATCAATTTGTAGACCTTATTATTGGTGTCTTTCAGATAAGAACACTTCGTCACGACGTCCGTCGCCTTATTGTAAGAATAGTATTCTTTATCAATATAGGAGAAGTCCGTGAGATCGCCGATCGTGTAATAGCCGGGATTGTTCGCGACCATCGCGACCGTCGTATCCTCGCTGAAGTACTTGACGACGAATTCTTGACGTTCTTCCACGCCGCCGTCCAAGACAGCCACGCGGAAGTTACCGGTGCTGTTTCTCTTATAATAGGTCGTATTGATCTGATATACGTTTTCTTGCGGACGTACGTAAGAATCGGTAGCGGAATCATAGACGTACACGTTCGTTCCCGTGATCGCCGCTCCGACCGCATAGTCTTCGATCTTATCGTAAAGCGGGATCTTCGGGACGACGTAATAAGCGCCGACGTCATAGTAATTCGAATTATAATTGACCGTTCTGATCGACTGCGGCGCAACGCCGGTATATACTTTGGTCGTGCCGTCAAGTTCAAGACGATAATAGTTATATTCGAGCGTCGGGATCTGCTTATTCGTGGTAGAACCTTCTTTCCAAGAATAGGACACGCTACCCGTCGTAGCCGTAGGCTTGTTATTATACTGAATAAAGAAGGTGGTCGCGCCGTACGTTACGGGCAGTTCCGCGCCGTAATCGGCTACCATCGTCAGATTATACTTGCCGAATACCACGTCAAAGCGTCCGTTACCTTCGGACATCGTCGTCGCATTATTGGTAATAACGGTGCTTTCTCCGGTACGGGTCGCCGTCTTGTTCTGGACCTCGGTATAATTATGGTAGTACGCAAAGGCCCCGGCAAATCCTTCGAGCGTATAGGTCTTGGAGTCGTACTCTACGCGGATCCGATCGCCGTGCTTGAATTCCATATCCGGGGAGACCGCCGTAAAGGCCCCGCCGTTTTCGTTGCTCCAGTCACCCTTCTTGACGACGTACTCGACCAGGTCGCCGGTATTGTTATTGTACTGACGCTCCGCTTCGACCTCTTTCCAGGCAGTCAATAATCTCGCTTTATAAGTATAGTTATACCTATTCGTATCGATATTGAATTCGTAACTGAGGTTACCGTCGTCTTCGCCGTCGATAGTGTGTCCCGCGACCATGCCGAGTTTTCTTTGCAGCGAAGTCTCGGTGAGCACTTCGGCATTGTAGTTGACGCTGGGTATCTTTTCGCGACCGGCCGTATTGTCGTAAATATAATCTCCGATCTCGAATTCCATACCCGTTCCGGACTTGATCTTAAACTTATATTTGCCTCTTTCGATCAATCCGGAAAGCGTAAACGTGACGTTAACGCCCGAATAGGACTCTACGTCAATGGGCACCCAGGTGTCGTCCACTACCGTTCTGCCGTCGTCGCCGACGTAAGACGCTCTGTTGACGTAAACGGTAAAGCCGCTGTACGGAGCGGACGCATTATAGGTATAAACGCTACCCGATTTTTCGATCATGCCCGCTTTCAAAACGACAGCCATTTCTTCCACGTACCACTTATCGCCCGATTCGGCGTAATTCCAGTTGGCGGCTTTGCCGTCAAGACCTTCCATCTTAGCGGAGATCGACTTGACGGATAAGAACGGCGTCGTATTATCGATCTTCACGTACGCTTCTTGATCGACGCTCTTCTTGTGTTCCGAAGTATTTCCGTTCTTGTAGGCGTTTTCGATCACGCGGACGGTCATGCGTCTGTTACCGTTTTCGGAAACGGCAACGTATACGACGTAGAAACCGGTCGCTTCTTTATGATCCATGAATTCCTGATAACTGAGACTGAAGTACCCGGTAAAGTCTTTTACCATATTGTACCCGCCGGACGCGCCCATCAATTCTTCTTTGAGTTGCAGGACCGCGCCGCTGTAACCGATGTTACCGATCTCGATCTTAAGGATGACGCTGTTCTTTTTCGTCCAGGGTCCGCCGACAGTCTGCGTATACTTCTTGGCTTGATAGTCGGTGCTGTTAAACGCATCGGCGTCGGTCAGAGAGAACAACGAGGCGTCGCGAGCGAACGTCTGATAGGTATCGACGGCCGATACGCTCACCGTGGGTTGATTGGTATCGATCTTGACGCCGGAAACGGTATAAACCTGGCTGGACAGTCCCGCGCCGCTTACGATATAGAACTTAAATCCGGTGTTCTGTTGCGAATTGCCGATCGTGTAAGTCAACGAAGAAGCATAGCGCTCTTTCGTGATCGACTGTGTGATCGGAGTCAGCGCAAAGTCGGAACTGATAGAAACGGTGTCGCTGAAAGAACCGTTCGCATACTTCCGCATCGAACCTTTGGTTCCGTCGGGCACGATAGCCGTCCACTTGGCATAATCGCTCTTAGCCGCGCTGACGTCGGCCGTATAATAGATGATATTGCCGCTTGCATAGTTCAACGCCGTATCGGAAGCCGTCTGAGTAGAAGTGATCCTGATAATAACGCTTTCGTTGACGTAATTTGCGTTGCAAGTCCACGTGTTGCCGCTTGCGGAACCATAGGCGATACCGCTCGAACTGACGTTGCCGCCGATAACGGGGGTCACTTTATCGATCCTGACGCCTTTCTTGGCGGTGTCGGTCGTACGGCCGGGCGCGCTGAGGTCGGCTACTTCCGCCGCACCCTGCAACGTAAGGGCGTACGTGACGTCGCCGATCCAATAACGATTTCCGTCTTTGGTCGGAGCCGCCTGCTTTCCGACGGAATCGGTAAACCTGGTACGCTTCATCTCCAGTTTGTCGCCTTCGGCGTCGGAAGTGGCGCCGTTGCTGTAAAACTCGGTGTATTGCGCCCCGGTCAGCACTCTCAATTCATAGAAATTATAGTACGCGGTCACGTCTGCGCCGAGTTGGATCGTGAATTCTACCGAACCGTCCGCTATTCTGCCGGTGTTGGCCGTAACGGCGTATCCCGTGCCGACGTTCAAAGTGATCCAGTCGTCGTTTTTGAAAGAATCGGTCGTGGAATATCGGACCTGAAGCTTATATCCGCTCAGATCCTTACCGTAAGTCGCCGTACCGACGATCTTAACGGTGTCGCCCGCCCACGTACCGGGTACGTACGTAACCCACGAGCTACCGGACTTCTTATAGTACTTTAAGCTCGTGATGCGCGCTTCGCTTCCGTCTACCTTCGGCGTGAATGTCATGGAAGAACGGTTACCCGCCTTGTCGTACGCTACGATCGTGTACGGCTTGTTGTATTCGCAATAAACAAAGTCGGTAACGTCGAAAGAACCGCTGTTTTTGTTCCAGGTAGCGTCGGTCGGACGGTACAAGTTATCTTCCACTTGACCGGAGACCTTCTTGAAGTTGTTGATCATCTTCGCCGAAGCGCTGACCCAACCCAAAGTCGCGTCGTAGCGCTGATATTGCAGTTCTACGTCGTCGATCACGTTATGCTCTTCTTTGCCCATCTCATAGTTATCCGTGATACCAACGCTGAGAAGTTTGGCAATGGCGTTCCAAGAGGTGGCGTTGGCAAGTTCCGCATAAGAACCGCTGCTCGCGTCGATAACAGGAGCGGTCGTATCGATATAGACCTTTTTGTTGCCTTCCTGCGAAGTACGCGCCGGATAATACTGTACGTCTCCGTTAGAAACGGGGATCGCGACTTCAGTCATCGGCGAGAAGACCGTTACGCCGTTTTTGAGATCGAATTCATACCTGAATTGATTACTCTCCGCGGGTATAAAGAAGTCGATATCCACGGCCGTCACACCGCTGTTCAAACTGGTGATGGATAAGCCGTACCCGGAGGTATTGCCGATAAGGGTCGCCAGCGATAAGTACTTGCTTGCGATCGCGTAAGAAGCGGAAGAGCTCGCTTCGCTTCCGTTAACGACCCAATAATACTTGCCGTCGCCGCTGTTATACTTTATACGGAGCACGTTCGTCGTATTATAGGTTCCCACGGAAACCGACGTATTCGTGCCGCTGCTGTTCTCGAAAGATACTTTACACTTACTGCCGTCCTTCGTCACGGTGGGCAGGACGATGCTATACGTATTCGTCGTGTTATCGCGCAGATCGATCCTCTTGATCGTCAATTCGCCGAAGCCGCTGATACCGTACGAGAAGCTGAGATGGACGTCCACCTTGGAACGAGCGTATTTTTTATCGCCCGTGCTGCTGTCCGTATCATTATATATAACGTGAGCCTTCGTATAATCGACCGTTTCGCCTTTATCCGCGGCGTAATAGTACATATTGAACGAAGCCGTCACGTCGTTGGTGTCGATCTTCGGCTGATAGGTCGGCGCGGTCGACATGATATGGTGGCTGTCGCTCGGACCGGAAGAAAGTCTGTCTACGGCAATGGGCTTCACACTCGCCGAAGAAGCGGACGTATACCGATAATAGGTAGCCGTGGTCGTAGAATGAGACACCGTCGCAGAAGACAGACTGCCGAACTCGATATTCGTCCGTACCGTGATCGAACCGCCGCCCTTCTTCATGATCTGCAAAGCGTAGTTGCCGTTGTTCGCCGTAGTAGCGGCCGTAGCCGAGGCGTACAGATCGGACCAATAGATGACGTTGGTCGCCTTGCCGCCGATGGTCCAGACGGGTAGGTTCTTGACCGAAACTTTTTCCAAAACGGAGTTGCCCGCGTAAACCAGATCCTGACCGATAAGGCTCTTGCTCGTATCACCGTTCAGATTTTTGAGTCCATAAGCGGTCGCGTCTGCGGCAGCATTGATAAGGCCGATACCGCTGCCGGTATCTTCGATACTGAAATAAGCATTGACCTTGCCGTTCGTGTAATCGCCGTCAACTTCGTTATGCCAGATCCGATAAGGAGCAACGGCCGCATAGTCGACTACGCCGTTCACGTCGTCCGCGCTGTCGCGGAGAACGGTAAAGAAGGTCATCTTTTCGTTAATGATCGGCGGAGCGTCGTCGATAGCGACGTCGCCCAGTTCAAGTAGGTAATACCTACCCGTTCCGGTCACAACAAGCACGTCGAAACGGCTGAGAATGGCCGAGCCGATGATACTGACGGTCGTATTCTGCACCGGCACCTTGCTGTTCGCGGCGGGAGGCGTATACGTTTTCGCCGGACTGCCGTTTCTGTTCCAGTTATCGGCGGAAGAATAGACGCCCCATCCGTTGGCGGCATAGTTATAATCGGACGGAATATAGTCGTTCGCGCCGAACACGCTGCTTTCTACTTTCAGGAGCGTTTCGGAAGCAGATATCTTCTGCGTGAAATCACGCTTACGCAGATACAACTTATAACCGGAAATACCGCAGGTTATACTCAAGTTGGGCGTTATGGTCGTAGCGCCGGTAAAGAATATTTCTATTTCGCTCGAACCCGAATACGTTTTCGGATTTCCGCTGCCGTCCCATTGCGTACCGCGTAATCTGAACTTATTATTGGCGTCCTTAGCCGTGTAAGAGTTAGAATTATACGAGTTTGCATTACTGGAAAAACGAATATTGTTAGTCGAAGTCAGCTCTGCAAAAGGCATCACGCCGTCCACGACCGGGAACATCTTATACGCTTTGACGTTTACGTTCGTGACGGGGTTGACGCCGGCTATACTCATATTGCCGAGAGTGCCGATCGTCGTCTTATTGCCGAGATAGTCGGTCACCTCGATACCGCATTGCGTCTGATCGGACGTATTATCGTAGCCGTAATACGGCGTCGAAGTGTTGGAACTGCGATATAAATATTGATACGCCGAGATCGTACCAACCTGATTCATACACGTCAGACGGTCGTTCCCCTTGGACGGCGTACCCGTATTGTCGTTGGCGCCCGAGAAAACTCTGGTATAATAATCGGCTTTGACAGAACCGCTCCCTGTTTCTTGCAGATTGCTCTGCACCACGCCGGAGCCGTTCAAACCGCTGAAGCAGTCGGTGACGACAAGATACAAATAGGTCTTCTTCTCCGTCCAAATAAAGTTCGTCGACGCGTCGTACGCTTTACTCTTTGCCGTGTTCAGATAGAAGTTATACTTGCCGGATACCTCCTTCATGTCGAAATAAAGAAGAATATTGCTGTCCGTAAGAGAACTGATATCCGATCTGAAAGACAGGAAAGCGGCGACAACGGTCGGCGGCGTCTTATCCTGACGGAAAATGATATTACGATTGGCAGTACTGCCGCTGCCGGGAACCGGCGGCATACCTTCTACGGTATCGTTTGCTCCGGCATTACTGGATATACCGATCTGCGCCTGGATATCCTTCGTTTTGTTGGGCGACAGATAGAACCACGTCTCTACGTTATTTTCAACGTCTTTCTTGACTACGCCGATAGACGAAGCGTCGCTCGACCAAGCGCTACTTGAACCGGAGTTCTTCCAGTTGAATACGGCGCTGACAGGACTGAGACCCGTTTTATAGACGACTTGGGCAATGATATAATCTTTTGTCCACGCGCCGCTGTAGGCCTTCATGGCAGAACGAACGGACGACACGACGGGACTGCCGTTACCGTCGGTACTCCAATTCGACTCGGGCACCGAATAGGTATTGACCGTCGCCGTCACCGGGAACGGGTCGACCCTGTAGACCAGATCGGACGTATAGCCGCTGGTGTCCTTCGAGCCTAAGCTGTCCTTTGTCGTAAACGTCGTTTCGTTGCCGATAAAGTCCTTAACTTTGAAATTATAATGCAGATAGGTACCGCTCAAAACGTCCCAATTGGCCTTATTCCCGGTACCGCCGGTATTAAATTTACGCGCGGTGCTCGTGCCTACGTTATCCAGACCGCTCATATCGCCGGTAGCAAACAATTGCACCTGAGCATACGCACGGTATATCTTTGCGCTCGAGTCGTAAGTAATAAACTCCATTACCTGCTTTTTCGTATACGTGTAAACGTGCGTTTTGCTTGCGCTGTCCGTATAACTGTACGTAAAGGTCAGGTTATATTTGGAGCCGTCCTGCGCGGCGCTTTGCGGCGTTGCGCTTCCGTCTTTACCGTAATTGACGGTACTCGTACTGAGACCGGAATCTGCGTCCGTGATAGCGAAAACCGCATACAGAGCGGCTTTCGACCAGGCCGAACCCGTAAGCGAAGACGCCGCCTTGTAAGAATAATTTGCGATATTACCCGAATCCAACGCCGACGTAGAGAATCCTTTCAACGTGATATCAGGCGCTTTGGTATCCAAGCGTGTCTTAATGACGATCTCGTCGGAACTAAGCCCGGAACCGCCCGCAAAGACGATCTTCTGATCCTTCGCACCCTGATCGCTGACCGTTATCGTATAGACGGACGTCGTCGCGTATGCCGTATAGTTACTGCCGCTGTTCGACGCGGTATAAGATAATCCGTTCGTTCTGTAGTGCGCCACCGCGCTACCGACCTGCGCGTCGTTTCTGTTCAGTTTTCCGCCGCTGTCTCCGCAGGTGACCCTGACGTAGAACGTTTCGCTGGATTGCTTTTTCCATGGATAATGATAGGTTCTGGTCATGCTGTTGACGCCGTTGGTAGAGGCGATACAGCTGGCATTACTGCAAGACGAATCGGTATAAACGCTGACTTGCGGCTTATAAGTGTCGCGATAAACGGCGACCTTTGCTATATTATTGGTAAATCCGTTGTCCGTGCCGGCATAGGGAGAACGATAATAGCCGGACCACTGCGTAGCCGCCGTAGCATA
>CACXDF010000250.1 GCA_902766325.1 uncultured Eubacteriales bacterium
CAAAGTAGAAGATATCGTTCGTCAAACGGCCAAAGTAATCAGCGACATGACGAACTATACTTCCGTTATCATCCTGAGCAATATCGAAAACGTGTTCCTGAAAGAGATCAAATTGGTCGGACTTGACGAACACAGCGTTCTCGTCGTCATTATAACGGACAGCGGCGTCATCCGCGATAAAGTCATCAATCTGACCAATCCCGTGGACGATACTTATATTAAAGATGCTAACGCGATGATCAATAAGATCTTTTCCGGTCGTTCGATCGGCGCTATTCAACAGCCCGACGCGATGATCGACGCGGAACTTGCCGAATTTAAAGAATTATACGAAAGCGTTATCGAAATACTGAAAGCATATTGTAAGTCCGAAAATAACGTCATTATGGAAGGAAGAAGCAAATTTTTGCAAAGTTCCGACCAGAGCCGAGAATCGACGCAGGATTTTTTGGAAGTGATCGATACGAACGAAAAGATCGTGGACATGATAAACGACGGCGCCGGTATCGAATACAGCGTCAAGATCGGTAAGGACGAGAAAGGCGGCATCGATAAATGCGCGATCGTTACGGCAAAATACCGTTATAAGGGCAAAGAGATCGGTCATGCCGGCGTCATCGGTCCCGAAAGGATGAATTACGG
The DNA here is from genome assembly GCA_902766325.1 of uncultured Eubacteriales bacterium. Lineage (GTDB taxonomy): Bacteria > Bacillota > Clostridia > Christensenellales > DTU072 > CAG-1782. The sequence goes on from CACXDF010000250.1 coordinate 643, forward strand.
AAAAGTCATCAGCATTCTTGAATCTGTCAAGAAAGCATTAAACGATATAGACGGAGGAGATAATGAGTAAAAAAGAAAAGAAAACTGCGGAAGAAAAATTGAGCGAGAAGATAACGGAACCGATCGAGATACCTTCCGAAGAAAACAAACCCGAACCGGAGGTAGTCGATAAAGCGGAAGAATACAAAGATCTTTTGCAAAGGCTGCAAGCCGAGTTCGACAACTATCGCAAGCGCACCCTGGAGTCCTCGAAAAACGCGAGAAACGACGGGATCAACGAAATGATAACGGAACTTCTTCCCATCATGGACAGCTTCGAGAGGGGCATCGCTTCTTTGGAAGACAGCGCGAAAAGCGGTATGGAATTAATTTGCAAACAGATGAATAATCTGTTTACGAAATACGGCGTTGAAGCGATCGCCTCGGTAGGTGAAACCTTCGATCCCAACGTGCATCACGCGATCGCGCAAAGCGACGATCCCGAAAATGCGGGTAAAGTAGTAGAAGAATTTCAGAAAGGCTATAAAAGAAATAACAAAGTGCTACGCGCAGCTCTTGTGAAAGTGGCACAATAACATAAAGGAGGAATTTGTATTATGGCTAAAATAATAGGAATCGATTTGGGCACGACCAACTCGTGCGTAGCGGTCATGGAAGGCGGCGAAGCCGTCGTAATCCCCAACGCGGAAGGCGCAAGAACAACTCCTTCTGTCGTCGGCTTTGCTAAAGACGGTCAAAGACTGGTCGGACAGGTAGCAAAACGTCAGGCTGTCGTCAATCCGGAGAAGACCATCTCTTCCATCAAGAGAGAAATGGGTACTTCTCATAAAGTCAATATCGACGGAAAGTCCTATACCCCGCAAGAAATTTCCGCTATGATCTTAAGTAAATTGAAAGTAGACGCCGAAGCGTATCTCGGTCAAAAGGTAACGCAGGCCGTTATTACGGTACCCGCTTACTTTTCCGACAGTCAGCGTCAAGCGACCAAAGACGCCGGTAAGATCGCCGGACTGGATGTCCTGAGGATCATCAACGAACCTACCGCCGCGGCTCTCAGCTACGGTCTTGACAAAGAAGGATCCAATCAGAAGATCTTGATTTACGACCTCGGCGGCGGCACCTTCGACGTATCCATCCTCGAATTGGGCGACGGCGTGTTTGAAGTGCTTGCAACCAACGGCGACACCAGACTGGGCGGAGACGACTTCGATAACGAGATCATCAAGTGGATCGTAAGCGAATTCAAGAACGAATCCGGCATTGATCTTTCGACCGATAAGATGGCGATGCAACGTGTCAAGGAAGCCGCAGAAAAGGCAAAGATCGAACTTTCCGGCATTCAAAGCGCCAACATCAACCTGCCTTTTATTACCGTCGGACCGAACGGCCCTCTGCATATCGATATGAACCTGACCAAGGCTAAATTCGACAGTATGACCGAATATTTGATCAAAAAGACCATCGGACCGACTCAGCAGGCTCTGAAGGACGCGGGTCTCACCGCTTCTCAGATCGATAAGGTCGTTTTGGTCGGCGGTTCTACCAGAATTCCGGCTGTCCAACAAGCCGTCAAAAATTTGACCGGTAAAGAGCCTTATAAGGGTATCAACCCGGACGAATGCGTTGCGCTCGGCGCGGCTATCCAAGGCGGCGTTTTGGCAGGCGACGTAAAAGACGTTCTTCTTCTGGACGTTACGCCTTTGTCACTCGGTATCGAAACGATGGGCGGCGTATTCACTAAGTTGATCGACAGAAATACAACTATCCCGACCAAGAAATCTCAGATATTCTCTACGGCTGCCGATAATCAGACCAGCGTCGACATTCACGTTTTGCAAGGCGAACGCGCCATGGCCGCCGATAACAAAACGCTCGGACGCTTTGAACTCACCGGTATTCCCCCGGCAATGAGAGGTGTCCCGCAGATCGAAGTTACTTTCGATATTGACGCAAACGGTATCGTCAGCGTAACGGCCGTTGATAAGGGCACGGGAAAGTCCAACAACATCACCATCACCGCTTCGACCAACTTGACCGAAGACGATATCGATAAGGCTGTCAAAGAAGCCGAAAAGTACGCCGAAGAAGACAAAAAGCGTCGTGAACTGATCGATATGAAAAATAATGCCGAACAGCTCGTCTTCGCCGTCGAAAAGACCATCAACGAATCGGGCGACAAGTTGGCTCCGGAAGACAAGACCACCCTCGAACAGGCCGCCGCTACCGCAAAAGACAAATTGAGCAAAGCAACGACCGTCGAAGAGGTCAAAGAACTGACCGAAGAACTCAGCAAGGCGACCAATCCGATCTTCACGAAGTTGTATCAACAAACGCAACAAGCAGGCGCGGGCGCGGAGAACGCGAACGCAGACGACAGCACGATCAACATTAACCCGGACGACATAAAATAAAATGGCAGAAAAAGATTATTATTCCATTCTGGGTGTAAGTAAGGAGGCGAGTGCGGACGAATTAAAGTCCGCATATCGTCGTCTTGCGAAAAAATATCACCCCGACGTATACGCTACGGCTCCGGAAGCCGAAAAAAAACAAGCGGAAGAAAAATTCAAAGAGATCCAACACGCTTACGACGTGCTCAGCGATCCGCAAAAGAAAGCCGCATACGATCAATATGGCAGCGAAGACGGACCCACCATGGGCGGCGGCGGAAGCGGTTTTAATCCGTTCTCCGGCGGATTCGGAGGGGAAGGCGGATTCGATTCTTTCTCCGATTTCATCAATATCTTTACGGGCGGAGGAAGAAGCTCTTCCCGTTCGCGCAGAAACCTGGACGGAGACGATATCGAAGTCGCTATCAATTTGTCTTTTAAAGAGGCTTGTTTCGGCGTAAAAGACAAAGAAGTATCCTTTATGCGCGTCGAAAAATGCGCTACCTGTAACGGAACCGGATCGAGCAATCCGAACGGTGTGAAAGTATGTACCAAGTGTCACGGCACGGGCTATATCAACGTTCAACAAAGAAGTTTGTTCGGTATGATGACCTCTCAAAGAACGTGCGATATGTGCGGCGGTCGCGGTAAAACGATAACCGATAAATGTAAGGATTGCGGAGGAAAAGGTACCGTACGTCGTCAAAAAACCATTAAAGTCAATATACCCGCGGGCGTCGACAACGGTCAAATGATGACCATCAGAGGAGAAGGTTGCGCTCCGTCCGGACAAGGCGGCAATTACGGTAATCTGATCCTTATTTTTAAAGTCGCTCCGCATTCGCTTTTCGTGCGCGAAGGAAACGACATCAGTTTCGAACTTCCCATCACTATTATGCAGGCGACACTCGGCGCGAAAGTGACCATCCCGACGCTGAACGGTACTACGATGATCGATATTCCCGAAGGAACGCAGCACGGAACAGTACTTCGTATTCGCGGCAAAGGAGTAAAAGATCTCAGAAGGGACGCCTACGGCGATATGTACGTGCATATCGTGATCGACGTGCCGAAGGGACTGAACAGAAAACAACGCGAAGCCGTCCAAGCCGCGCAAGACGCCTTGGATAAGGTTCGTTACGACAAAATAGATAAATTCAACAGAAGTTTACGGGATCTATAACTTATGAAATGGTATGAAATTATTGTCAACACAACATCGGAGGGCAGCGACTTAATAGCCGATGCCTTTTTTTCCGTAGGATGTACCGGCGGCGTTAAGATCATGGATAAAAACGACGTGCAGGATATCATCCGCAACGGCTCTTTATGGGATTATATCGACGACGAACTGTTGCAGAGCGACGAAACGGCGCGCGTGAGCGGCTTTTTCAGTCCCGAAGAAGCGGAAAATAAACTAAAAGAATTTACCGATTACTGCAAAGAACACGAGCTCCCGATAGGGGAGATCAATATTACCGAGATCGACGATTCTGACTGGTACGACAACTGGAAAAAGTATTATTCGCCCATCCAAGCGGGCAGATACTTCATCGTGCCTAAATGGTTGCAACAAGATTGCGATAAAGACCGAGTCAAAGTACTGATCGATCCGGGAATGGCATTCGGTACCGGTTCTCACGAATCGACCAAAATGTGCCTTATGCTAATGAGTTCGGAAGACTTTACGAACAAAGAAGTCATCGACGTCGGCACCGGAAGCGGTATCCTCGGCACGGCGGCTCTACTTTCCGGCGCAAAAAGTTGCTATATGTGCGACATCGACAGCGTAGCTGTCAAAGCCGCAAAAGAAAACGCGGAACTTAATAAAGTGACCGATCGTGCGACGATCGAAAACGCCGATCTTTTATCGAAAAGCAATCAAATAGGCGATATCGTCCTGGCAAACTTGACCGCGGATATCCTTATTCGCCTCTCAAAAGGGCTGCCCGAACATATCGTAAAGGGCGGAGTCCTCATCTGCTCCGGTATTATTCATGCTCGACTGGAAGAAGTAAAAAAGGCCTTTACCGAGGCCGGACTTCGACAGAAAGAACTCACGACGATGGGCGAATGGGACGCACTGAAGTTTATTAAAGAATAATATGGATCTGAAACGCTTTTTTACCGACAATCCGATCGATGAATATGCCTATCTGTACGGACGGGAATTTACGCACGCCGTAAAAGTCGTACGCTTAAAAACAGGCTACAAATTGATCGTTTGTAACGGCGACGATAAAGATTATTATTGCACGGTAGAAGAGATCACGAAAGAGTATTTAAAAGCGAAAGTCGACGAGATCAAGCCAAACGACGCCGAGATGGGACGAAACGTTACGTTATATATCGGTCTTAATAAAGATATCGATACCGTCGTACAGAAAGCCGTCGAACTGGGGGTTAGTAAGATCGTGCCTTTTACATCGCAACACTCCAACGTCGAAAAGATCAATCGCCAAAGGCTGGAAACCATTATTGCCGAGTCGTCCAAACAATGCGGACGTTCCCGCATTGCGGAAATATCCGATCCGATCTTTTTTTCCGAAATAGGAAAAGACGGCGAGACCATCTATGCTTTTTATGAATTCGAGAGAAACAATAAAGTATCCGAAACGCCTATACCGAAAGGCGACGTCGGTGTTTTGATCGGCCCCGAAGGCGGTTTTTCCGTCCGAGAGTATCAAACGATGCTTGAAAAAAAGTTTTTCGTGCTAACGCTCGGAAAAAGAATATTACGCGTTTCAACGGCAGTTGTCAGCGCCTTAACGCTCGTCGGCGAAAGGATAGGAGAACTATGAAAGCCGTCGTCTTTACGCTCGGATGCAAAGTAAACCGTTTCGAATCGGATTATATCGCGCAAGAACTGACAAAAAAAGGTTACGAAGTGTCGGATACCCTTTCTTATGCCGATATTTACATAATCAACACATGCGCCGTAACTGCGGAAGCCGAACGCAAATCGCGCCAAGCTATCGCAAGATGCAAAAAATTTAATGAAAACGGACGTATTTTTATCATCGGATGCGCTTCTCAAAAAAACGCGCGGGAATTCGAAAAAGATAACGTTGTTTATATCGGCGGAACCGGGGCGAAATACGCCGTATTAAACCATCTCGAACAAAGAGATAGGCTCGTCAGTACGAACGATCTATCGGCCGATTTCGAAGCGGGAGCGCTTTTTACGCCGTCAAGAACGCGTTCTTTTATAAAAATACAAGACGGTTGCAATAATTTTTGCTCGTACTGCGTTATCCCTTACCTACGCGGAAGAAGTCGTTCCGCAACGATAGAAACGATCGTCAAAGAGGCGGAGACACTTTCCGAAAAAACGCCCGAGATCGTATTGACCGGTATCAATACCATGGCATACGGTATGGAAAGAGGGGAAAGGCTTTCCGATCTTATCCGAGCTCTATCTCATATCGACGCGCGGATCCGACTCAGTTCTTTTTATGCCGAAGGTATCACGACGGAATTGATGGACGCTTTGTATTCGCTGAAAAAATTCTGTCCGCATTATCATCTTTCACTCCAAAGCGGAGACGAAAAAGTACTGAAAGACATGAACAGGAGATACACGCCGGATATATATCG
>CACXDF010000251.1 GCA_902766325.1 uncultured Eubacteriales bacterium
CCGCGACCTTTTCTTTTACCTTTTCGATTTTGGCGGTGATATGCGAATTGAAATTGATCTTATAATTAACAAAGAACTCGCATCCGATGATGAACAGCAGGAAGATACCTACCGAAATGTTGGAAATGTACTGGTTGAGTCCGGGGACCGCGTTCGATACGCCGGCCGCGCCCGAGCTGAACAGCACGATCAAAAACGAGATCGCCGCCATAATGAAGGGATTGAATTGCGCCGCCCACGCGACGATGATCGCGGTAAAGCCGTAGCCGCCGCTCGTTGCCGTGGCGATGGTGTGGTCGACGCCGGCAACGTACAAAAATCCGACCAGTCCGCAAATGGCACCGGACAGGAAAACGGTACGCAAAATGACCCTTTTCGTCTTGATCCCGACATAATTCGCCGTGTTGATGGACTCGCCGACAACGGATAATTCATATCCGTGTTTGGTATAACGCATATATCCGTACATCAAGAACATCAGCACCGATACGATCAAAATGGACAAGCCGTATTCGTTGGCGCCGATACCGGGCAAGTACCCCGCCCGAGAAGTGGTGTTGATAATACCGAACGCCGCCCACGGGTTCCACATGTGGGTGCAGAACGCGACCAACTGGATGGCGACGTAGTTCATCATCAGCGTAAACAACGTTTCGTTGGCGTTGAGTTGCACCTTCGCTATCGCCGGAATGGCCGCGAAAACGCCGCCGGCGAGGATAGCCATGATCATGCTGACCACGATGATCAACCAGCTTTGCATGCCCGCGTCGCCCATATAGATCAACATCGTCGCAGTCAAAAGGCCGCCGATCAAGACCTGTCCCTGTCCGCCGATGTTCCAAAACTTCATTTTATAGGCCGGGGACAAACCGATGGCGATACCGAGGAGCAAAAACATTTCTTTGAAGAAAAGTGTCTTGGCGTCGAACGCACCGTGTCCGATATAGATCCATACTTGATGGAAGTTACTTTTTGAGACCGAACTTAAGAAAGTCAATATAAACAAGAGCGAGAACGATATCGCGACCAGTCTGACGAAAAGCTTCGACAGGCCGTTCATGTTGCTCCTCTTGGAAATTCTTATGATCGGCTCCATTTTCTTGCCGGTCAATTTGTTGTTATGCTTCGACATCTTTATCCTCCGCGCCGTGTTTTGTCATGAGAATACCGAGCTCGTCCTTTTTTTTTTTTTTTCCGTCAACGATGCCGCTGACCTTGCCGCCGCAAAGCACGAGGATCCTGTCGCACAGTTCGATGAGCACGTCCAGGTCTTCTCCGACGTAAACAACCGCCGTTCCGCGTTCTTTCTGTTTGTTCAATAAGTTATAGATGGTGTAAGAAGAGTTGATGTCGAGACCTCTGACCGGGTAAGCCGCCATGAGCACCTTCGGCGAGGACGAAATTTCGCGCCCGACCAGTACTTTTTGGACGTTACCGCCGGAAAGACGGCGTACCGGCGTCATATCGCTGGGCGTGACCACTTCCAACTCGTTGATGATGTTATCGGCCAAAGTCTTGGGTCTCTTTCTGTTGAGGAAGATGGACTTTCCTTTACGATAGCTACGCAGTAGCATATTGTCGACAATGCTCATATTGCCGACAAGACCCATATTGAGACGGTCTTCGGGAACGAAGGACAACTTGATGCCCAGTTCTTGAATTTCTCTCGGCGTCTTGCCTTTCAGATCGATAATTTCGTCTTCATAGAACAAAATTTGTTCGTCGTTGACAAGCTTGACGATCTCCTTCTTCTTTTTGCCTTTCAGGTCGACCTTCTTGCCGTCCGGATAGTGGAAGAATCCTTCTTCCGCCATCTTTTTGATCTTTTTCAGGTCTTTATGATAGAAAGTGACCGGCTTATCCTTCTTGGGATTGTGGAAAATGACGTCTCCGCTTTCCTTTCTCTGGAGTCCGGCGATACCTTCCAGCAGTTCTTTCTGTCCGTTGCCGGAAATACCGGCGATACCGAGGATCTCGCCGCCGTTGATGGTGAAGGATACGTCGTCGATGGCCTTCTGTCCTTCTTTGTTGCGAATGGTCAGATGTTCGATGACAAGACGCGGTTTGGGATCGACGGGGGTCTTTCTGTCGATATTGAGTTCGACTTTTTTACCCACCATCATGTCAGTCAGCTCTTGCTCGTTGGTTTCCGCCGTATTGACGGTGGCGATATGTTCGCCCTTACGAAGAACGGCTACTCTGTCCGAAATTTCCATGACTTCGTTGAGCTTATGCGTGATGATAACGACGGCCTTTCCGTCCTCTCTCATCTTTCTGAGAACGTCGAAAAGCCTTTTGATCTCTTGCGGCGTAAGAACGGCGGTAGGTTCGTCCAAAATGAGGATATCCGCGCCCCTGTATAATACTTTTATGATTTCGACAGTCTGTTTTTCGCTGACGGACATGTCGTATATTTTCTTCTTTAAATCGATTTCAAAGCCGTATTTATCGGCTATTTTTTGCAAGTTCACTGCTCTTTTACGGGCAAGATGATTAAATTTGATCGCTTTCCCGATTTTAATAAACGGCAACGAAACCAACTTCCAATAGTACTTGGAAAAAGCCTTATTGTACTTCTTTTTGCTGTCGCCGTCTGCGGTGATCATGACCGACTCGAGATTGATCTCGGCCTTTTTCGCTTCTTCTTTGATATCGAAGACAGGCATTTTTTCGCCGAGCAAAATATTGTCGGCGGCGGTAAAAAGATCGACCAACTTGAAATGCTGATGGATCATACCGATCTTTAAATCGAATGCGTCTTTGGGCGAACGAATAACAACTTCTTGACCATTGGCATATATTTTCCCCTCATCGGGATAATAAATGCCGGATATCATATTCATCAAGGTCGTCTTTCCGCTTCCGTTTTCCCCTAAAATAGAAAGAATTTCACAGCGACGGATGTCGAGATTGACGTCCTTATTCGCAATGACTTCTCCAAAGGTTTTGGTGATGCCCTTTAATTCAATAGCAACGCTTTTTTCCACGTTGTTACCTCCGAATAACTAAATTATAAAAAAGAGTAAGACGGAGCCGAAAACGACTCCGTCTTGTATTACAAATTGGTGGTTAATTAATACTTGGGTTCTCCAATGATAGAGATACCGTCAATAGTGATATCAAAGTAAGGAGCAGATCTCTTTACCGATTCAGCGAATACGCCGCCTTCGATAACTTCGGTTTCATGGTTGAAGTCGCTCTTGCCTTCGGCATTCTTGGTATCGTCGACGTCAGCCTTGTAGCTGGTCAATTTGACGCCACCAACGGTGAAGGTGTTGGTGTCGAAAACCTTGATTTCACCGGAAGCCAGTTTAGCCTTGACTTCTTCGAGCTTAGCGGCGGTGCCTTCGGCAGCAACAGCCGTGTTCAGTTCGGTGAGTTGGACAGTGCCGTTTTCGATACCGCCGACCCAGTCATATTCGATAGCTTCGCCCTTTTGGACCTTCTCGATGATGTACTTGTAGTAAACGCCCCAGTTGATCTTGGAACCGATGAGGTAGGTGTTCGGAGTGTCATCCTTGGTGCTTACGTTGTAGGTAACGTTGGGAACGCCGGCTTCTTGGCAAGCGGTGGGAGCACCCATAGAGTCAGCATGCTGGCTGATGAGTACGCAACCATTGTTGATCAAAGTCGTAGCAGCGGTTTTCTCCCAAGTGGGTTGATACCAAGAACCGGTAAAAATAACTTCCATGGTAACATCCGGAACGATGGACTTAACGCCGAGATAGTAAGAGGTATAACCGGACATAACTTCGGCATAGGTGAAAGCACCGACGTAACCGATCTTGGAAGCAGTAGCGGGGTTGGCCGCCTTCATAGCGGCAAGCTTCATACCTGCGGCAACACCGGCAAGATAACGACCTTCGTAGATGTTGGCAAAAGCATTGTGGAAGTTAGCGAGCTTTTCGGTGTGAGCGTTGGTTCCGGTAGCGTGGAAGAATTGAACGTTCGTGAATTCCTTAGCCGCCTTGATAATAAAGGGCTCGTGACCGAAACTGTCGGCAAAGATGATGTTGCATCCTTGGTCAACAAGGTCAGCAGCCGCTTGATAGCAGCTCTGGTCTTCTTCGATGCCGCTTTTAATGACGAGTTCAACGCCCATTTCTTTGCAAACAGCCTTGGCCGCGTCGATGAAGTTCTTATCATAAGTGCTACTTTCGTCATGCAAAGTGATAAGACCGAACTTAACAGTGGTGGTCTGCTCTTTGTTGCAAGCGGTGAAGCAAGAGATGCAACCGATCGCGAGGATCAGAGCAAGAACGATTACGAATACTTTCTTCATTTTCATTTTTGTTTAACCTCCGTTTTTATTTTTTAAAAATGAAA
>CACXDF010000252.1 GCA_902766325.1 uncultured Eubacteriales bacterium
CAGAAGTATTCAGTCTTTTGCTGACCGGGATTAAACCTGCAATGCGGTAAACAATAGCTGTGTGCAGTGTAGCCTGCCTTGAGTGGACAAAGCGAATAAAACGTTCGACCGATCGGATCGAAGGCCAATGATGCGATAGGTTTTGGTTTTTGAAACTTTTTTCTGCAAAAGAGGATAAACTGTTCCAGGCCTGTTAAGGAAATCTTCTAGACTGATTAGACTAAGGATTATAGTGTGTTCTCAGTGGCGATTCGGTGCAATTCCGGCACAAAAGGCCGATTTTGACGATCTCTTAAAAGGAAACTGCTTTATTCGGCGACGAAAAGTGAGATCGTGGGAAAACCTACCGAACCTATGACGCAAGGTTTACTTAGCCTAAGCCACCCGAAGACGTATTAAGGTGCGAAATGATCAAAAACGCTAAACATAAACAAAATATTTCGGCTACGCAAGACGATGTCCCTGCGGAAAATTCCGAAAAACCCAAACCGAAAGATAAGAAAAAAATTTCAAAAGGTACGATTTGGGCTATAAAAATCACCATTATCACCTTTATTCTTGCTTGTTGCATTACGTTTATCACGGAGATCGCTTCTACCAGATCGAACGTAATAATTTCTATTCTTCTGCTTCTGTTTCTGATCGTGATAGCTATATTGTTCGACGCAATGGGCGTAGCCGCGGCAAGTTGCGACCCGGCGCCTTTGCATTCAATGGCATCCAGAAAGGTCAAAGGGGCTAATTATGCCGTCAAACTGGTCAAAAACGCTGAAAAAGTATCCAACATTTGTAATGATGTAATAGGCGATATGGCAGGTATCATCAGTGGTATATGTACCGCGACCATCGTAATGAAGGTAGCTACCGCAAACGATATGAGTACCGAACACGCGCTTATTTTCAGTATTTTGATGAGTTCCGTCGTGTCGGCCGTTACGGTAGGGGGGAAAGCGTTTTTTAAGACGATCGCTTTAAAAAACGCCAAAGAAATGATGCTGCTCGCCGGCAAATTCGTTTCCGTGTTCGCACGTAAGAAAAAACAGGCCAAAAAATGAGACTGGATCTGTATTTAGCGGAAAAAACATTGACAGAAAGTCGCTCCCGCGCGCAAAACCTGATCAAACTCGGTTTTGTACGCGTCAACGGCGCAATGATAAAAAAATCTTCGTTCGACGTTCATGAAGGGGATGACGTAACCATCGTCGGCGATTATGCCGCGAGTCTTGGGAGCATAAAACTGCGACATGCCCTCGAGAACGCAAAAAATATTACCGTAAAAAACAAAAAATGTTTGGACATCGGCTCGTCAAACGGCGGATTTTGCGACGTATTGCTTCATTACGGGGCCGATACGGTCATAGCGCTCGACGTAGGCGAATGCGCGCTTCCGGAGCGCTTGAAAAACGACGGCAGGATCGTAGTCATGGATCGTACGAACGCACGCGACATAACGCCCGATAGATTGCCGTATATTCCCGAGATCATTACCGCGGACGTCAGTTTTATTTCTTTAACTCAAATATTACCCGCCGCGTATGCTTGTTTAGCCCCGGGCGGCGACGCCGTATGCCTTATTAAGCCGCAATTCGAGGGCGGAAAGCAAGTTTTATCCAAAAAGGGGATCGTCATTAATAAAAAAGACGAACAAAAAGCCGTCGAAAAGGTAAAAGACTGCTCAAAGACGCTTGGATTTACTATCGTCGATCTTTTTCCCGCGCCTCATCCTTTTGAAGATAAGAACCAAGAATATTTAATAATTTTACACAAAAACATTGCATAAAAATTCATAATCGTGTATAATTTTCTTGTTTTATTCAAAGGAGTACGATTATATGAAACAAAACGCAAGACAACAGGCTATTTTGGATATCATTTCGCGCTATGAAGTCAGCACGCAAGGAGAACTGACGAATCTTCTTAAAAAAGAAGGGTTCGACGCTACGCAAGCGACGGTTTCTCGCGATATCAACGAATTGGGACTAATAAAAACCAACGGTTCGGTAAAAAAATTCTGCTATTCCGTCAAGAAAAACGACGAACAGATCGTTAAAATGTCAAAAATATTCAAAGAAAGCGTCATTTCTTTTGACGTTGCAATGAATTTACTCGTCCTGCATACCTTTTCCGGCAGCGCAAACGCCGCAACAGCCATGATCGATAAACTGAATATTCCGCAGATCGTCGGCACGATCGCAGGCGACGACACGATTCTGGTCGTCACGAAAAACGTCGAAGACGTACAAAAGGTAACGAAGATTCTGAAGGAGTATTTATGATTTCCTATCTGAATATAAAAAATATCGCCATTATCAGTTCTCTCGAATTGGAGCTTTTCGACGGGCTGAACATACTGAGCGGCGAAACGGGCGCGGGAAAATCGATCGTGATCGACTCCATTAATTTTGTGCTCGGCGACCGCGCGGATCGCTCTTTGATCCGTTACGGCGAGACCACGGCAAGCGTAGAGGTCGTATTCGATAACGTCAAAAATTTTGCTGAGATCAAAAGTATTCTTGCCGATTCCGGCATAGAATGCGACGACAATCAGATCATCGTTACACGTTCTATGACTGCGGACAAGAGCGAATGCCGCATAAACAGAAAGATCGTTCCGCTTTCTCTCCTTCGGAGCGTCGTCTCGCTTTTGGTCGATACGCACACCCAAAACGAACATCAGATCCTCATGAAAACGGCGAACCAAATCAGGATTCTCGACGGGTTTTTACCCGGACTTAACGATATTAAAAAAGAATATAACGATTCTCTTACGCGTTTTAAGAAGATTTGCGAAGAGATCGACGCGTATTCCGACAAAGAACAACGGGAAAGAGAGATCGATATGCTGAGTTATCAGATCGAAGAGATCGATAAAGCGGGTCTTAAAGAAGGGGAAGAGGAAGAGCTTAAAGCCAAGAGATCGACCTTTTATAACAGACAAAAAATCGTTTCCGCCTTAAAATCCGCATACGATGCGTTATCCGGGGAAAACGGCTTCGGCGCAACGCGGCTTACAGGCGACGCTATAGCCGAATTACGTCATATATCCGATTACGATCCGGATCTTAACGAACTATCCGACAGATTAGACGCCTGCCGGATAGAATTATCCGATATCGAAGAAACCGTTTACGACAAACTGAACAACGGCGATATGGACAATATCAATATCGACGCGCTCGAAAAAAGGCTGGAAGAAATCCGCTTGATCAGCAAAAAATACGGCAAAACGATGGAAGATATCAACGAATATTATCAAAAAGCGACCGAAAAACTGGATCGTCTCGTCAATGCCGAAAGTCAACTCCATAAGTTGGAGAAGAAAAAAGAAGAAGCCGTGGCCGAATTACAAGTATTGGCGGAAAAACTGCACGAAAAACGTCTTGAAGCAGCCGAAAAGTTCAGTAAAGCCATTATGCAGAACATTACCGATCTCGGCATGAAAAACGCCGTTTTCGAGGTCAGGATCGATAAATTCACCGATGATTGCAGAAAATATAACGAAAACGGTTTCGATCAGATCGAGTTCATGCTTTCGCCCAATATCGGCGAACCGGTAAAACCGCTCGCAAAGATCGCAAGCGGCGGCGAGATTAGCCGTTTTATGCTCGCGTTGAAAAACGTTATTGCGGAGATCGACGACGTCGACACGCTTATTTTCGACGAGATCGATACCGGTATCAGCGGCGTTATCGCACGCGTCGTCGCCGAAAAAATGTATAATATCTCCCGTTCGAGACAAGTGATCGCAATCACGCATTTGCCGCAACTCGGTAGTATGGCGGACGAAAACTACTTGATCGAAAAGAGAGTTGTTTCCGGCAAAACCATGACGTTCGTTAACCATTTGGAGGGAGACGACGTCATTAAAGAATTGATGCGGCTGTCCGGCGCCGTGGAAAACAGCGAGATCGGTCATAACAACGCCGTCGAATTAAAAGAAAAAGCAGATCAATTCAAACTTTCGATCGCAAAACGTTGATCCTTACATAGTTTTTTCCTTTTTCGTAATACTATCTACGATAAGGAGAAAACATGAAAAAAACAGCCAAATTAACGATATTTATATTATTTTCCGCAATACTCTTTTGCGGAATTATTTTTACAAATAACAATAACGCATACGCGCAAGCGGCGGAAGAACGCGAAAAAGTTTATCTCGGCGGCAATCCGATAGGAATACATGCTTTCAGTCCGTATTTTGTTATTACGGATTTTGTAAACGTGGTAACGAAAGACGGCAGTTTTTCTCCGTCGCAACGGGAAGGGCTGGAAAAAGGAGACGTCATTCTTTCGATAAACGGCCAAAATCCGAATGATATCAAAGAAATAAGAAAAATAATAGCTGAAAACAAAAAAATCGAACTCGTTATACGCAGAAAAGGAGAGATCCGCAAGAAAGAGATAGAGCCTGTTATCGATATACGTTATAATCGTCCGAGCATCGGGATCATGGTAAAAAACGATCTTTCGGGCATAGGAACGGTCACCTACGTGCGAAAAGACGGACGATTCGGCGCGCTCGGACATCCGATATCCGATCAAAACGGATACAGCGACATATATCAAACGGGAAAAGCGTACGAATGTTTGATTTTCGGCTTTAATCGAGCAAAAAAGAACCAACCGGGCGAATTGATCGGGCAGATTGAAACGAAAAAACCGATCGGAACGTTCGATTCCAACACAATCAGCGGAATATTGGGCAAATTATTTACGCCGCCTACGGAAGGAACACTCGTAGAAACGGCGCCGAGAACCGACGTTCATCCCGGAAAGGCCGCAATTTATACGACTATCGACGGTCAAGATCCGGCTTTATACGATATCGAGATCATAAAAACGTCCGAGCAAAACGAAGAAAAAGAAAAAAGCATGGTTATTCGAGTCATAGATAAAACCCTTTTAAAGAAAACGGGCGGCATATTACAGGGAATGAGCGGATCTCCGATACTGCAAGACGGAAAACTGGTCGGCGCCGTCACACACGTATTGACCGCCGATTCAACGATGGGATACGGCATTTATATAGACTGGATGACCAATTGACATATTCCGACGTCAGACGCCATAAAATAACATTGCGATGAAAAAGTGCAACGGGTTATTTTACGGAATTAACGATCTACGCATTACGATAAAAAAGAACAAGCTCTATTTTCTTATCGCCGCCGCAAGCGTTGCCGTCGGCATCGCGGCGGCGATAAAAGGTTTATCCGACTACATAGAGAAAAAAGAGGTTCTTTCTTTCATCGGATATATTGCCGCAGGGGAGTATCCGTTCGGAAAAGTATTTTTTTCGTCATTCATTCTGCCTTTGTTGCTTTGCTTCTCGATCATACTTACTTCGGTGAATTATTATTCCATTTTTCTTTATTATTTAGAATTATTTATTGCAAGTTACGCTATTTTTAGGAATACTTTGGCAGCATTATACGCCGGCGTCCTGTTTGGACTGTGTTCTTTGACGCTATTCGTCGTTCCTCTGTTTTTATTTAACGTTCTATTGATCACGGCGTTCTGGACGGAGGTCTATTGCGCCGTCGGATATCCTTGCAGAAAGAAAATATTGTATATGATCCCGTACGGGTGCCATTGGGAGAAGACCAAAAGATCGCTTTTCAAAACGATAACGATCGTTCTCGTCGGCAACACCGTTTTCACCACGTTCGCATCTTTGATTTTTTATCTCGTTTTTCACTCATAATACGCTCTC
>CACXDF010000253.1 GCA_902766325.1 uncultured Eubacteriales bacterium
CCCGACCGGACGTAAGAACCGCCCAGGACTCTGATACACATGATCTCCTTCGCTCCGGAGTTGTCGGCTACATTTAATCTGGTTTGGGGTTGTATCATAATACTCCTTCCTCCTTATTTAGCCTTTTCGATGATCTCCGCGACTCTCCAGCACTTATCTTTGGAGAGAGGACGGGTCTCGATGATCTTGACCTTGTCGCCGTAGCCGCAAGCGTTTTCTTCGTCATGCGCCTTGAACTTCTTGGTCTGCGTGATATACTTTTTATAAAGCGGATGCTTAACTTTGGTAACGACGGCAACAACGACGGTTTTGTCCATTTTGTCGCTTACGACCAAGCCGATTCTGCTTTTTCTCAAATTTCTTTCTTCCATCTGTTACCTCCTATTTCCTCTTCGAAGCACCCTTTTTCTTGGTGACTTGGGGTTCGACGCTCAGTCCGAGTTCACGCTGACGAAGAATGGTCTTGATCTTCGCGATGTCGTGTCTGCATTCGGTCAGCTTGGCGGGACTTTCGAGTTGGTTGGTCGCATGTTGGAAACGAAGGTTGAACAATTCGGCCTTTTTCTCGTTGAGCTTCTGAGTCAACTCTTCTGTGCTCATTTCAAAAAACTTAACAGCTTTCATTACTCTTCTCCTCCTCCGTCTTCTACGCTTTCTTTCTTCATGAACTTGCACTTGATGGGCAACTTGTTGGCAGCCAGTCTCAGGGCTTCTCTCGCGGTGGCTTCGGGAACTCCGGCCATCTCAAAAAGGACTCTGCCCGGCTTAACGACGGCGACCCAGTATTCCGGGCTGCCTTTACCGGAACCCATTCGAGTTTCGGCAGGCTTCTTGGTTACCGGCTTGTGAGGGAAGATATCCACCCAAACCTGACCGCCACGTTTGATATATCTGGTCATAGCAACACGAGCCGCTTCGATCTGGTTGCTGGTGATCCAGCTGGGCTCCGTCGCGACGAGACCGTATTCACCGTAAGCAATGATGTTGCCTCTGGTCGCTTTACCGGTCATTCTGCCGCGCTGTTGCTTTCTTCTTTTAACTCTCTTAGGCATTAACATAATCAGTTATTACCTCCTTTTGCGTTTTTCCCGAAGACCTCGCCTTTGTAGATCCATACCTTAACGCCGATGGCGCCGTAAGTGGTATGGGCGGTGGCGAAGCCGTAGTCGATGTCCGCGCGGATGGTCTGCAGCGGGATGCTTCCTTCGCTGTAATGTTCGCTACGGGCGATCTCGGCGCCGTCGAGACGGCCGCTGACCATGGTTTTGATACCCTTGGCGCCGGCCTTGGTGGCACGCATCATGACTTGACGCATGGCACGACGGAATTGGATTCTCTTTTCCAGCTGATCGGCGATATTTTCGGCGGCGAGCTGAGCGTCGATATCAACTTTCTTGACTTCGTGAACGTTGATATTGACAGCCTTGCCGACGGCGATCTTTTCAACCGTCTTCTTGATCTCCGCGATACCGGCCGCTTCTTTACCGATAGCGATACCCGGTCTGCCGCAGAAAAGATTGACGGTGATGGAATCGGTCGCTCTTTCGATGGTGATCTTGCTGATGGCGGCGTTGTAATACTTCTTCTTCAACGTCGTTCTGATATCATTATCCTGTTTGATATAGGTAGCAAACGTCTTCTTGTCGGCATACCATTGGGTATCCCAATTGCTGATAACGCCTACTCTCAAACCATGCGGATTAACTTTTTGTCCCATATTTTCCTCCTTATGCCCTGATCTCGTCAAGTACGATGGTGATGTGGCTGGTACGCTTCAGCAAACCGCCCGCTCTGCCGTGCGCCTTCGGGATGTATCTCTTCAGAGTCGGTCCTTGGTTGGCGTAGCACTTGGCGACAAAGAGCGAATCGGTGCTGCGGCCTTGGTTGTTTTCGGCGTTGGCGCCGGCGCTCTTGAGGGCCTTCAGGATAGGATCGCAGGAGGACTTATTGAGGTTCTCGAGGATGCCTACGGCTTGACGATAGCTCTTACCGCGAATAAGGTCGAGGACAGCTCTTACCTTGTAGGGAGAAATACG